>JAEURX010000008.1 GCA_016788885.1 Nitrospira sp.
CTGCGCCATGGTCACCCCCCGCTCTCGAACCAGGTTCACGGCCTCCAGCTTAAACTCTCGCGTAAACGTGCGTCGCGCCATGCCCACCTCCAGGTTCCTTCATACACCTAACTCGGTGTCTTTGAAACCGGCAGCAGGCCAGACTGCAGCACCGGCGGAAGGTGCGGGTTGTATTCATAGCGGATCCTCGGTACTTCACGAATCACACCATGTGACTCCAAGCCTGCAGGAGGGATATTTTTTCGTTTGGTTGGATACTTGTAGCTGGTGACTGAATCAGCCGCTATGGGTTTGACTTCAACGGCTTTCGCAGGCTTTTTCTTTGGCTCCGTGCTCTTCTTAGCCATGTCCGATCCTTAGGGTGCCGTTTCGTGAGCAAATATCGATAGCGGGATGCTCTCTTGAGCCATGATGACCGGCCAATAGAACGGTGTTCCCTTCCAACCCTGCTCCTCAGTTCCATTCTGCCGAATCATGATGAGCATTGGCATATCGATCGCTACACGGCGAGCAATGGCACCTTCACGTTGAGCCGTGTCGGGTGCATCAGAAAAATACGGTACTCCAAGTGCAGGCTGAAACCGGCTGATGTTCCTATCTTTGCGGACGAGAACCCATACCTTGCCACGATTATTGGGATTACTTGCCCGGCTACTCAAATACTCCAGCGCCGCTCGAGTAGCCTCCCAGTCAAACTCGTAGCCCATCTCTGTTTCCATAATGAGAGTCGGCTCAAGCCTTTGCAGGAGATCCAGCGCAAATGCCAGAGTCACCTCTACCGGGGCAGTTGGCTCTTGCCCTGCAATCGCTTGATCCAGAATGGCATCTACTTGGCGCACAATAGGTTGCACACGAGTTTTCACATCGGTCTGAAACCCTATCGGCAAGATGCGCTTGAAGGGTCTGAGCGTCGTGGTGTTCGAGATCAGAATCTTATTGGGACTGCAGGGGACGATCTGCCCGCGTGGATCACGCTGAATGAATACTACAGCCCGACTCGGGTTGGTTTGAATTGACTCTCGTAAGGCCACATCGCTCTCGTGCATGCGCCGCATTGCGGCATGAATGGTCGGCTCGGTATAAAACCTCGTGACAGTGAGATCTTCGATTGGTCTAAAGCCAAACATTCGTGAGTGCTGGAGGACGGTATCCTGCTGGTATATCTGGGGCCGACGCCCATAGAAAAAGCCGATCAAGTTGGCGAGCGTGATGCCCCGGTCGAGGATCTGCCCACCAATAAAGATATTGAGCGGCGTTCGAAGGCGAAGCTGTCCTTCACGATCAAGCAATTCCTCCACTTGCTGCTCAGAATTGACCTTCGTGACCATCAGCCACCCTTCCCTAAGAGCAGCAAAGGCCTGCTCAATGACCGCATCGAGAGGCGGGAGATAGCGATCGAGAACTCGCACCGAATTGGCTAGATCGTTGTAAGACTCGGTGAGCAATTGACGGAGCAATTCGGTCTGAGCACTGACCGCCTCCATAAGCTTTTGGTTTAAAGCAGCGACGACTCGCTCCTGCCAGGCATGAGCGGCTTTCGCGGCTTCCGTGTGAAACAGAAAACTAAACTTCCTTGGGGGCTGCCCTACCTGCTCATCTTGCAATCGACGCAGACAACCGCCGACCACGAAATTACAGATCGCTCTTCTTAAGGAACTCACCGCATCGCTAGTCAGACAATCCTCAATACGAAACCTTCGTCGGTCTTCCTGTCGAAGGATTTCCAGGTCGTCTAGCGTGAGCGGCCGAAAGACATATGACGCGACGGTGTTGTCTTCCTGACTTCTGTCGAAGTAGTACTCACTCCCAATGTATCGCTCATTGACAGGCACGAGTTCTGTGAACGCTGGACGGACAGGCCTAAACTCTACCCCATTCACGACCATGTCTTGGGGCTGAAGGTAGAGCGAATACGGCGTCGCCGTGACTTGCAAGAATGCCGACTTGGCGAGGAGCTGCCGCAGCTCCTCGATTTGTCGAGTGGTCTTGTTGATGACGATGCCTTCTTCTTTTGTGTTCTTGAATCCGATGCTCGCGTAGTCTGCTTCGTCGTCGATAATCAGCACTCGCTTCCGAGCAAGTTGGGGGTATGTTTCTCGAAAGAGTTTAGCCAGCCGGTCTAAATTATCCGTCTGTTTTTTCGCAACGAAGATGAGCTTCTGATTCAATTCCCAAGGAGTTAGCCCAGACGGAATGGTCATAATGTCATGGATTTGCAGTTTATCGTTTATGGTAAATCGAGCGAAGTCCCGTCGTACACGCTCCAAAGTCTGTCGGGCTAAGGCTTTCGTCCCTTTTGTGAGGATAACGGCAATATCGAAACTGTTATCAAAGACTAAGCCAATTACTCCGAGAAAGGTCTTGGTCTTTCCTGATTGGATTTTGCCGAGCAACATACCTGGCTGAGCGGCGCTGGTTTCTACCGAGAGGAGGCGCTCAGCAACCTGCTGAATGCAGGCTTTGTCGGCTTGACCGTAAATGACTGCGTTATCAGTGAAAGCGGGATAGAAATCGCCTGAAAGGTTTAGGGGCATAGTTCCTCTTGAATGCAGCGCCGTGAGAATCGGATTGCGGGCGCCCGGAGAATACCTTTTTCCAACCTTTTAATCACTCGCATTCTTACGGGGAAAATCAGCTGAGGCGTACCGGCCTGCCTTTGGAGACGTCCTCTTGTCCTACGTGAAGCGTATCGCCCTGGGATACGGGAATGACGCTCATCTCCTCTTCCCCATCCCTCCCCCACCATCCAACGGCGCAAACGGCACGGTGGGATTGAATTCATTGATCGGGTTCAATGGATTGTCCGGGCGATACCGATTCACCGGATTGAAGGGATTGTTGGGATTGAACTGGTTGATCGGATTGGCGGGGTTGCCGGAATCGAACCGGTTGATCGGATTAAACGGGTTTGCCGGATCGTAGGCGTTGATCGGATTGAGCGGATTGGTGGGCTGGTACTGGTTAATGGGGTTGAAGATATTGAAGCCGCGCTGGTACTTCTCGTCGAAACCCGGCTCGGCCCGGACCGTTCCGGTCATCGCCGCCAGGAGAAACCATCCGACGATGATTGCGCGTTGCACCTGAGTTTGTCGCATAGCCGCCTCCCTTGTACCTGTTTACTGCTGGCGGCAGCATACTTCCCTGCCGTGACATCCGGGGTCACGACAGGGCGTAAAAGGTGAACGTTAAAACGTCAAACGTACAGCGGCTCGAGAGCGTGGGTATATCTGGAGGTGTTGAGGTTGAGTCTGAGTCCGGGATCTCACTGGCCCATGGCTTGGGGAATGGACGCCTACGCTGCTCGCCCCTTCTTGCTCCGGCCTTCGCCTCGGATGGTGTTGGCCAGGTCGCTGGAACTCGCGCCGAGAAGCAGGAGCGAACTGACAAGAAGATCCATGGACACAGACGGATCTCCGGCTTCCATCTTCGCTACTCGCGATTGACTGGATTGAAGGCGTTCGGCGAGCTGGACTTGTGATAGGCCCTGTTTATTCCGCCGGTCCCGCAAGCTCCGGCTCAGGGCCAGCTTCATGTCGATGAGCGCCGCATCCGCATCTGACAGGTCCAGAAACTCCTGCACCGATCCGACGGCCCATCCGGCGGCTTCCAGCTTGGCTCGTTTTGTGTTCTTCATCGTGATGTTCCTCCCTACGAACCCATTACTCGGTCATACTCTCGAAGCCGGTGTCTGCAGGTCTCAATGATCGATTGAGGCGTCTGCTCAGTCTTCTTCTTAAACACATCGAGAATGATGATCGCATCAGCATCTGCTCTGTATATGATACTAAATGTGCCGCCCTCATCGGTGATCCGTAATTCATGACATCGTGTTCCAATAACCGGCAGGGGCCGTGAGTGAGGAAGTTCAAGAGCCTCAACAGGTATCCCGCCTCAAGTCGCGCGGCTTGGGAAAAAGGTGGCGTCTTGACTTCACCACGAAGCCAGATAAGTGGGTTATCTATCCTGCCCATCAGTCACGCGTCGACGATTTGTTCGGCGACATGACAATATGTCATATCTGACATATTGTCAAGCAAATGAATGTCCGCACGCACACAATGGGCTGCCATCACTACGTCACGGATCAGTTGCACTGTGGTTAAGGCTTCGATACTGACGACGCTGCGACGAGTTCGCTGGTGACGTTCCACGCCTCCTCGATCGTGGTGATCTGCTGGACGAGCAGCTCACGCATGGCGACGCGGACCTGGTCATTCGAGGTGGGCGGGAGCAAGGCCTCCGGATGTTCCTGGATGATGCTAGCCCAGGACTGCTGCCTCGCTTTCCTGTAGCCGTCTTCCTTCAATGTATAGCCGAAGAATTTTGCCATCCAATAGGAATAAAAGAGTCCGAATCGAGCTCGTTCCGATGGTTTCAAAACACCGAACAAGTTCGAGAGGCTGAGCAGAAACCGTTGGATGCCATAGAGCAACTGACTGAATCGCTCGGAACGGTTTATGACCCCCCCAAGCAGGTATGAGCGAAAGGCTGCCTGCTCCTCCCGGTCACGCACATAGTCGTCGAGGAATCCTAACCACGAGCGGAGCGCCGTGTCTTCCACCCAGTCGGTAAACTGGGCCAGGAAAATGGCAAACCTAGTGCTCGCTTCCGGGTTGACCGGCGGCGGATCCACGTTTCGAACCCCTGTGATACCCACCCGGCGAGCCAAATACTCAATAGTGACGTAGTCGTAGTACCGGATGAACTGCTGCGCGCCTTCCGACCAGAGCAGCATCAACAGCTCCTGCTGCGCGTCATGACGGATCACCTCCAACGGCAGATAGCCCGTCTCTACCGCCAGCTCCAGGAGCATGAGGTGTGCAAGCGCATAGTCCAGGGAATCGCGGATGGCAATTTCCTCACGATCGTCAACGTCGTGGCCTCCCCCATGCCATCTGAGAATGTGCTGCAGTTTCGTGTCACCAGACGGATCCTGCTCCCCGAACGTCAATGCAAGGGCTCGAAGGTCGATGGACGCAGCTTGATCGAAACGCGAGCGAATTCGCGGTGGCGGCGTCAAAAACGTCCGTGCTTGATCGCCCATCGCCCGCCAGGGTCCCTTGCGCAGGCTGGCGTATCGAGCGTTGTCTTCCAATTCGTGTTCTTGAGGCACGGCTATCTTGCTCTCAATCCCTGGCCGACATAATCCACGACGGCCGATTGCCAGGTCTTCGGTTTCACCATGGTGCTGTGGTCGAAGTTCGTGATGATCGACGGCTTCTCATCACCATCCCACTGGATCAATTCGTCGTACTCGTGCCCCACGACCTGGTCGTCGAGCCCCAAGATGAGACGGATCGGGGGCCATTGTTGACGGAGATAGGCGCTTGCGGACCAAGACTTTAACATTCGGAGCTGCGGATTCTTCGGCTTGAGTGCATCCCCAATAGGTCCGCCGGACCAGCCGAACCACGAGGCCAAGGAACTGCCGTTCAGCGGACTGCCGAACAGTGTGATGCTGTGGATACAGCCATGCATGGTCTTCGGTTGTTCGGCCCAGGCGCAGAGCAATTGACGAATACCGAGCGTGCCGAGCGAATGCCCGAAGAGGGCGAGCTTCTCATAGGGTTGATTGTAGGGACGCTGGCCGGTCGCGGCCTTGTTCCACTCGGTGATGATCAGTTTCGAGATATCGAGGTAGGTCTGGACGGCCGTCGTATCGTACCCCAGGAAGAGGAAATCCCAGTCGGCGAAATCCTCGTCCTTGTCGGCTTCCTTTTCGAAGAGATCAGGGAGAGTGCCCCACGTGGTGAGATAATTCCCCTTGAAGCCATGGATGAACAGGGCCAGTTTCCTATTGGCTTGATCGGTGCGCCTGAGGAGAGCCCAGGCTTCGTCATTGCGAGGAAGGAGTGTTCGCATGGCTGAACATACAGGCTCGAATGATGCGCAAGAATAGAGCAAGCAGAACGCGCTGTCAAAAGGAACCATGCGCGAAATGGTTCCATTCCTGCTGCGGTCCCTTGCGTATGTCTCATTACAGGAGTACCCTTTTTGCTACTCATCCGCCCTATTCTCGCCAAGGAGGCCGACTATGAGATGCGTTCGACTCCTCACCTGCCTTTCTCTGCTGTTTCTTTCCTGGACCTCGGTGGCCTCAGCTGAACTGCTGGCGCTGCTCAACTACGAAAGCAAGCCGAACCAGCCGGTGCGTCGCGAAGGAATCGCGATTATGGACATCGATCCCGAGTCTACCGACTTCGGCAAAATTTTGATGGAGGTGCCGCTGCCGCCCGATCTCGTCGCGCACCACATCTTCTTCAATCGCGACCGGACCAAGGCCTACATCACGGCGCTGAACAAAAGCGTGTTGCATGCCGTGGATCTGACGCGCTTTCCGTATCGCCTGCGTCCCATCGAGGTGCCGGAGTGCCAGGTGTTGGAGGACCTCGTGGTGTCGGAAGACAACCGGACCTGGTTCCTCACCTGCATGGGCTCGAGCACGGTCATCATGGGTGACGCGGTCACGGATAAGCCGACCAAGGTGGTGCGGACGAACGAAGGCGCCCCGGTCTCCGTGCGGTATCCGCACGGCATCGCGATTCACAACGGGATCAACCGCGTGTTGATCACCAGCACGGTCAAGCCCGACATGTCCGAGGCGGGTGATTCCGTTACGGTGATCGAGGCCACCACGGGCGCGGTGCTTTCGACGCATCGTGTGTCGTCCAAAGAGGCGCCGTCGAAATCTGCGCCGGTCGAGGTGATGTTTTCGCCGAACGTGACCCCGCCGGTGGTTCACATCACGAACATGATGGAAGGCACGCTCTGGGCCGGCGTGTGGGACCCGACGACCATGTCGTTCTCGTTTCACGAGATCGACGACTTCGGGCCGCGACAGCAGGGCGTGCCGTTGGAAATGCTGTACAACGCCAAGGGCGACCGCCTGTTTGTCACCACGGCGAAGCCGGGCTTCGTGAATGTGTATGACAACAGCGATCCGCGCCACCCGAAATTTCTGCAGGCCATTCCTGCCGCCAACGGCGCGCACCATTCCCTGCTCTCGCCGGATGAGCATTACCTGTTTGTGCAGAACAGCCTGCTCAACCTGGAGGGCATGAGCGACGGGTCCGTCACGGTGATCGACCTGCGCAAGGGCGGCACGGTGGTAGGCAGTATCGACACGCTGAAATCGCAAGGGTTCAATCCCAACTGTATCATGCTGCTGCCGAACCATTTTCGCGGAGAGTCGTTACGCGCGGATGTACGGCCGTGAGAGTGTGAAGAGAACGAAGGCTCGGAGAATGCTGAGCCAGATGCAGGGCTAGGAGAGCGGAGATTCGGAACGCCGGACTCGCTCCGGCTGGTACCGTGCCGGGGCTGGTTGGGCAGCAGGCGTTGCGTGCCCCGCATCCAGCAGAATCGCCACGAGCATGTCGCTCATGACGTTCACGCCGGAGCGCGCGCGGGCGATGATCCAATCCACCGTCATGATGAGCGGAATGGCCGCGGCGATGACTGTATCCGGCAGTCCGGCTGCCGACAGCACAAGGGGCAACACGATCAATCCGGCCTCGGGAATACCCGCCACGCCGGCCCCCGCAATGATCGAGGCCGCCACGATCAGGAACTGGCTCGTCAACGACAGGTCATATCCCAACGCCTGAGCGAGAAACAACGCGGCCATCGCCTCGTAGAGTGTGATGCCGTCGTTGTTGAGATTCGTGCCGACACAGGCTGCCAGGCGCGCCGATTGCGCGGAGACGTTCATACGGTGCAGGCACTGCAGCGTCACCGGCACGGTCGCCAGGCTACTGTTGCACGACATGGCCGTCATGATCGCATCGGCCCCCTCTCCGACATAGACCTTCGGCGACTTCTTCCCCACGAACCAGGCCACCAGCGGGTAATAGATGAGGGAGTGGATGGTCAGTCCGGCAAGCATAGCCACGAGAAAGATCCAGAGCACGGAAAAGACGCCCACGCCCGACTTGCCGACCACCTGCGCCACCACGCCGAACACCGCCAGCGGCACCAGATGAATGATCCAGCCGAGGATGCGCACGAGCCATTCATAGATCCATTCGACAGCACGCACGATGGCATGATCATCCGCGCCGGTTCTGGCGGCCCTCACATGCAGACGGCGCAAGCCTGTACCCAACACCAGCGCCAATAGCACGACGCCGATGATGTTGTTCGTGGAGAACGGCGACAGGATCGTGCGGGGGATATACGCGGCCAGATCTTCAATCGGCGTTTGCGAGGTCGCCACCTTGGCCGGCCCCTTGGACCCGGGCACGAGCTGTAGCAACTGATCGACATGCCCTTGCCAGGACAGGCCCGGCTGCCAGGTGTTCATGATCACCAGGCCGATCGTCATCGCCACCGTGACATTGACCAGGCAGATGACCAGCAGCCTGGTGCCCTGACTCAGCGGCAGACTGGTGCGAATGAGCGCATCGAGAATCGCAAAGAAGATCAGCGGAATGGCCAGCGTCTTGAGCAGCTGCACGACAACCATGCCGAGCTTGCCCAACTGCGCGTTCGTGATCCCGCCCAGGTAAGGCTCCTGGCCGAAGATCACCCCGAGCAGACCGCCGAATATCACGGCGATGAGCACCTGAGTGTACAGGGGCATCGGCAGGCGGTTGGCTGTGGCATTGGTCGTGGTCATAAATAGCCGAATTGTGGAGAATACCCCGTTTCACGGTCGGAATGCACCATGTAGAGCGTGAACGGTGAGACAGGAACGTGAAGAGGTCGGAAAACGCCGGAGAGGTGAATGACTATACAACTGACAGTTCGCTCAGTAACATATCAGCAGAGCCCGTCGTATAGCGCGTGCAGCCACCGGCCGTTTGGTGCGGCGGCGACTCAACAGAGAGTCGATCGCGTCACTCCGCCGTTTCAGCATGAGCTGCTCCTCGACCGCCTGCACCATCAAATCGGCGATCACACGGCTCTTGTTTCTACCGGCAAATGCCCTGTCGAATTTCTTCTTCACGTCCTCCGGGACGCTGAAATTCACCCTTGCCACCGTGGCCTCCTCATTCGAATGCAGCTATGCCCTGCTGATACGTATGGCTTCGTCAACTACGGCCTGACGCAGGCTCTCCGGCTTGAGGACCTTCACGCCGCTGCCGAAACTGAGCACCCAGCCGACCAACTCACGGGTATCGGCAACGGAGAGGGTCATACGCAGACCGCCGCCTCGCACCCGTTTCGTTCCCTGCGTGGCATGCCACACGCGATCCTTCACCCAGGCCGCCGTGGCCTTGGTGAATTCCAGTTCCACCTCGATACGCGGCCCACGCATGACGGTGAGCGCGTCCTGCACGAAGGCATCGAGATCGAAATGGAGCGGCATCTGATAGGGATGGTCCGTCGGCGTGACGGACTTGATTCGCTCCACGGCGAACAGGCGCGGCTCGCGCCGCAGGTGACAATAGGCAATGAGATAGAGACCACCCGAGGCGTACCAGAGCCGATAGGGATCCACCTCACGCCTGGTGGTACGGCCGCGCGACACCGAGTCGTACCGGATCTGCACCGTGGTGGCATTGGCGATGGCGCGGGTGAGCCGGTCGATGGTTTCGCGATGTTGGCGATAATGTTTGTGCGGGCCGAGTCCGACGCTGAACGTGCCGTCGAGCTGTTGCACCAGCGCCACGCCTTGCGGCGGCAGCGCGGCCGCGGCTTTGCCCAGGGCGGATTGGAGCGAGGTATGAAGTTCGGTGCCTTCCAGCGGAGAAATGAGGCGTCGACTGAACGTGAGCGCCATCAATTCTGATGGCGAAAAGCGCAGAGCCGGCACGTTGCGGAATCCTTCCAACAATCGCCAGCAGGTCTGCCCATTGATCCGCTCGGTCACCAGCGGATAGCCGGCTTCTTCCAACGCGGCGAGGTCGCGCCGGAGCGTGCGAGGATGGCGGGTGGAACCGGGCGCCAGCGACTCCGCCAGTTGCTCCAGCGTGAGGCCCTGCCGCGATGCCTCCAACTGCTTCAACACCACCAAAAGACGCACGGCCTGATCATTACGCGCCATCGCTGCCCTCACTCAGGCTGACGAATCAGGTGGGGATATCTGTCGTGCCGTCGTAGGAGGCTCGGGACTGATGGGCGATTTTCAACGTGTCGCCGTCTTTCACCAGCGAGTCCAGCGAGCCGACTTTGCGATTCACGGTCACGAGCAATTCGCCGCGCACCACGAACGGAGCCAGCGCGTCCATCAACTCCGCATTGCCTTCAATCAACATCTTGATGGCCGTCGGGCCCTCGACTTCCACATCCAATTCCGGCTCGGTCACCCGCTGCAGTAGCGTCGGCCCTAGAATTAACACCTTCACCATGGTCGATGACTCCTCCTCTTCACGTCACGTGTTACGTTTCGCGTCCTGCCCGCGCGTGGCAATGCAGGCAATCCTGCCGCTTGGGATGCTGCGCCGGCAAGGGGCGCACGCCTTGGGGTGCATGACAGGTCACACACTGACTTTCCACCGTGATCGCCTGGTGCACGCTGTTGGCCGGCACCTTCGGATTGCGGTCACGCGGCGACGGCAACGAGGCCACGCCCCCGACGACGAGCAGCGCCAGCACCACAAAAATCAAATCCACTTTGCGAAAGGTCATTGGCCGGCTCCTGGTCGTCTTGCTGTCTGTTGCGCTCCTGCTTGCTGATGCGCGCCCGCTTCATAGGCCTCGTTCAACACTTGCGCCACATGTTTCACCGCCGCGCGCCCGCGCAGACCGTTGTTGAGCTGAATCATACAGGCCGGGCAACTGGTGGCCACGGTGTCCGCGCCGCTCTGCTCGATGTTCCGGCGCTTCCGCTCGAATACCTTCTGCGACGTGTCGTAGTCCTTCACGAGGTACGTGCCCGCCCCACCGGCGCAGCGGTCCGCATCCGTCATCTCGACATACTCCGATCCCGGCACCTGCTTGAGCAATTGGCGCGGCTCCTTCGTGACGCCCGCCGCCCGCAGGTGGCAGGAGGAATGGTACGTCACCCGATGGCCTGCGCCTTCCGCCGTCCCCATGGGAGGATGTTCCTCCGAGCGCGCCACAAACTCCGTGATGTGTACCACCTTCTTCGCCAGCGCGTCGGCCGCCTGCCGCTCCGGCCCGCCCTCGAAGAACTTCTTGTATTCCTTGAGCATCAACGTGCAGGAAGCGCAGCCTGTGACGACCTGATCGTAGCCAGCCAGCGATTGCAGATTGAATCGCGCATTCTCCTTCACCAGGTCTACATGGCCGTAGGTTTCGATCGGCGTACCAGAACAACGCTGCGGCGGAAGCTCAGGATTCACTTTATGTTTTCTCAAGACGCCGATTACCGCATCCCCCACTCCGTCGTCAAAATAGTTCGCCGCGCAACCATGGAAGTAAGCGACGCGCGGACTAGCTGCGGTCGGGTTCGGTTGCGTAAGCTCGGGGTACCGATCGCGCAGATGCCGGGGAGCCAACTTGGGCAGTACCATGTCGGCCGGCAATTTGGCCGTGGGTGCGATGCGCTTCAACACGGGCGCTGCCAGCCGTTCGAGCAACGCGCGTGGGCCGGGACGATCCCACAGGCGTTGCGTTTTCGCCAGGAGTTTAAGTATCGATTCAAATATCGGCAGCTTGGCCTGGAGCGCAAACAGCCATCGGCTTCCTTGATTCGGTTGTTCCGCGCGCCGCTGGAGGATGAGTTCCGAGACATCGACGCCGGCCGGACAAATCGTGCGGCAGGACTTACAGTTCAGACAGGCCTCCACCACCCGCTTCGAATTCAGATAGGAGTAATCCTTGGCCGTGACGATTTCGTACCAGCCGCGCGAGCTCATATCTTCAGACTGAAACACATCGTAGACCGGGCAGACGGAATTGCACTTGGCACAGGTCGCGCAGGACTTGGACAACCGTTGGTAGTCGATATGGTCGGTGAACGGCGCGTCGCTGATCTTAATGCCGGGGTTCATCACATTCGCGGGATCGATGGTGCGTTTCACCTCCACGAAGAGTTGATAGAGGTCCTCGCCGAACATCTTGCGGACGTATTCGGCGCGCACCCGCCCGTCGCCATGCTCGCCGCAGATCGACCCGTCGAAGCGGGACAAGACGGCTTGATGGATCTCATGGTAGGCCTGCACCATCTTGTCGAAGTCCTGCCGGTCGTTCACGTCGAGCAGCGGCGTGATATGCGCATTGCCGTTGCCGATATGGCCGAAGATCGCTACCGGCACATGCTGGCCCTCAAAGAATGTTTCGAGGTAGCGAATCAGTTCGCTGATGCGTTCGGCGCGCACCACCACGTCATCGACGAAGTTGATCGGCTTCTTGCGGGGATCGAACCGGTAGAGCGTGGGATACAGCGCCTTCCTGGCTTTCCAGAGTTGGTCCCGCTGTTCCTTATCGTACGCGATCGTGAGGTCGCCGCAGAGCTGATATCGGCGGCAGATCGCGTTCATGCGGTCGGCGCGTTCGCGCAAGTCAGCCTCGCCGTCGCTGCTGTCGAGCTCGGCCAGCAACGTCGCGGCGGCATCGGCGGGAATGCCATGCGCGGCCCGGCCGATGAGGTTCAACGTGTTGGCGTCCATCACCTCGAGCGCACTCGGGCGAAGCCCCAGCAGATGCGGCACCGCCTCCCCGACTTCCTCCAGCCGCCGGAAATGAATCAACGCGGTAAGGGTGCCTTGCGGCTTGGGCACGAGCCGGAGCCGCGCCTCGCTGACGACGCCCAACGTGCCTTCGCTGCCGACGAACAGCTTGGGAAGGTCGAACAGGCCCTGCTTCAGCCCGTCGGCCAACCCGAACACATTGTACCCGCAACTGTTTTTGCTGATGGTCGGCTTCTTACTGTCGATCAAGGCGCGCTGCCGCTGCACGAGGTCGAGGATCGGCTTCAACGTGGGATGGGCCGTCAACAGATGCGCGAGCGCCGGATCGTCCAATCCCATCGGCGCGGCAGAAAGCCAGGATCCCGACGGCAGACAGACTCGCAAGGCCTGCACGTTGTCTTTCACCGAACCGTAGATCAGCGTGTGCGGGCCAGAGGAATTGTTGGCGACCATGCCGCCGAGTTTGCACATGTCTCCGCTGGAAGGGTCCGGACCGAACAACAGATTGCGCCGCCCGAGTTGCTTGTTCAGCTCCGCCAGGACAATGCCCGGCTGCACCCGAGCCCACCGCTCCTCCTCGTTCAATTCGAGGATGCGATTCATCTTGGACACGTCGAGAATGATGCCTGACCCGACTGCCGAACCGGTGAGATTGGTCCCGGCGGCGCGCGGCGTGAGGGGGATGCCCTTCGCCACGGCAAACCGGACGACGGCGTCGATATCCGCCTCGTGCTCCGCCAAGACCACGGCCTTCGGCGTCATGCGATAAATGCTCGCATCGACGGCATAGGCCGTGAGCGTCGGCACGTCGTCCTGGACCTTCGCAGATCCGAGGAGGTGCCGAAGATCGCTGGCGACAGCGGATGAGGTGTTGGGGAGAATGAGGGTCATGCTTGTGTGTTCGCTGGCGCATTCTAGCAGGATACGGAAAAAGTCCGCCAGCAGCGTTCTCGACATCCGTGAATCGTGAAACGTGTCTCGTCAGGATCCGCAACCTCCTCGTCGGTCGGGTGGTGGGAGCACAAGCCGGTTGTTGCCTGTCGCGCGATCCGCTAAGATGCTCGTCAGTTCGGCGAGGCCTCCATGGCAGCTCCACTTCTGTATATTTCCCGGTTGCTTCCAGACCCGGTGATGGCGGCTGCACGTCAGCAGTTCCGGTTACTCAACGAACCTCGCGATACGGCGCCCGCCGATGCCACCCTGGGCGCGGGGATTCGCGAAGCCGACGCCGCCATCTGCACCCTCACCGACCGCATCGATGCCTCCATGCTGGCTGCCGCATCCCGGCTTACGATCCTCGCGAACTACGCGGTCGGCTACAACAACATCGACCTCGCCGCCGCATCGGCGCGCGGGATCGTGGTGACCAATACCCCGGACGTCTTGACGGACGCCACGGCGGATCTGACCTGGGCGTTGTTGTTGGCGGTGGCGCGGCGAGTGGCGGAAGGAGACGCCTACGTACGTTCCGGGGATTGGTCCGGGTGGGCGCCGACGCAGATGCTGGGAACGGATGTGTCGGGGAAAACGTTGGGTATCGTCGGCATGGGACGCATCGGACAAGCCGTTGCGCAGCGGGCAATCGGTTTCAATATGCGGATTCGTTACACCTCCCGCGCCGGCGCGCCCCTCGAACGGTTGCCGTCCCAGTGGGAATCACGGCCGCTCCCCGATTTGTTGAAGGAAGCCGATTTCGTGAGTCTGCATGTGCCGCTAACCACCGTCACGCATCACCTGATCGGCGCGCGCCAGCTGGCCCTCATGAAACCGACGGCGTTCCTGATCAACACGTCACGCGGGCCGGTGGTCGAAGAAGCCGCGCTGGTCGACGCCCTCTTGCAACGTCGCCTGGCTGGTGCAGGGCTGGATGTGTTTGAACAGGAGCCCTTGTTTCACCCCAGCCTGCGGGAACTGCGGCAGGTCGTGCTGCTGCCCCACCTGGGTTCAGCCACGCTGGCGACGAGGGTCCGGATGGGTATGATCTGTCTGGAAAATATTGCGGCGGCCTGTGCAGGCAAACCGGCCCCGAATCAAGTCAACCAGATTGCACAACGAGACGGCAGGTCGGGGCTCACCGCCTGATCCTCAAGACTCTACACGGGTGCGACGGGTCAATGCCCGGCTAACGGAAGGGAACTCGACGGTGCGGACGCAGGCACGCCCGAATGGGCATTCCCGTTCACCAGTTGGAGGCGCAAGGCTTCGACGCGGCGGGGTACGTCGTGGAAGGACGGAATGGATTGATACATGCTGAGCGCCCGATCGCGAGCGCCGGTCGTTTCGTACAGCAACCCGAGTTCGTACCGGACGAGCTGCCCATTGCCGCCACGGCAGCGGGAGTCAGCCATCAATCGTTCCAACAATTGAATGGCCTGATCCGGATGGCCCTGTTCCTTACAACAGAGCGCCATCATCATGCAGGAATCGACGAAGAAGCCTGAATCCTTCATCGACAACAAAAACTCCTCCTTCGCTTCATCCCATAACCCCATATCCTTATAGGCCATGCCGAGGGCGTAGCGGGTTTCCACATCCACGGTCTCCACGGGCGGAGCAACGGGCTGCGCCACCGTAGGCTGGGGCTCAGGCGCGGCGTGAAGCACAGGGGCCGGGGCCTCAACGGGAGGTTCGACAGGCGACAGGACGACTGGTTCGACGACAGGGGGTGGCGCGGATGCGACCTCAACGGGAGCAGCCGAGGCATCCACCAGTCTGAACGCACTCTCCACCACCGGCTCTTCGGCCATGACCACGGGAGACGGTTCGGGCTCCGGCGTGAGCGGTTGGACCGCCGCCACGACCGAGGCGATAGGTTCCGGTTCCAGGGTCGATCCGGCATTGGGGTCGAACGCCGGTGCAAGTTTTCGCGCAATGGGGCTGCCGGGCGCCAAGGCCTGCACCTTCTCAAACAACTCGGCCGGCAAGGTCGGCATGCCCGGCTCCGGATGCTCCAACAGAATTTCGACTGCCCGGCCGAAATGCTGCGCGGCCGTCGCGGGATCGCCCTTTTCCTGATAGAGCTCGCCCAGCAGTTCCAACATGGGAACGGACGAGGGCTCCACCTTGAGATAGTCGGAGATGAGCGACTCCGCCATGACATAGTCCTGCGCACGGAGAGCACCTCCGGCTAGGAATCGATATTCCCCAAGCGCGACCACCAGGTTCCCCTGCAGGAGATGCATGCGCGCCAGGAGCTGGCAGATTTCCGGATTGCCCGGCTCGCGGCTCAGGAGTTGGGTCAACATGGCTTCGGCGCCCGCGTACTGGCCCTCTTCGATGCGGCGTGTGGCTTCGGCCATGAGATCGCCGGCGTCTCCCGACTTGGCCGAAGCGGCAACCGGTTTGGCCGCCCGCGTGGACGCGACCGACGGACCACCGCCCGTCTCCATCATGGTCGTGATTTCTTTGGCCTCGGCGTTCTCCGGATCCAACCGCAGCACCACCGTGTACATGGCCTTGGCCTGATCGTACTGTTGCGCGGCGGACCGTTCCCGTCCGAGCTGGAGATACATCCGCACCGCTTCGTCGACCAGCCCCTCCTCTACGCACAACTCCGCGACGCGAAGCTGCGCATCCATGTTCGAGGGATCCTGCGCGACGATCTTGCGATAGATCTCCAACGCCTCTGTATTGCGACCGTCTTTGGAATAGTGCTTCCCCAGCGTCAGATAATCCTGGACGGCGCTGCTGAGCAGGCCACGTTCGGCGTTCAGATCGCCGAGATGCCGATAGATCTCGATCCGGGTGGGATCGACCTTGAGAATTTTCTTATAGGCGGCGATGGCCTTGAGGACCGACCCTTCGGAACGGAAGGCGCCGGCCGCCTGGAGAAATGCAGAGACGGCATCGGGTGTGGCGTTGCGTTTGAGTTGAAGGTCACCGATGGAGTTGAAGATGGTCCCGTCGGCAGGCGTGTCCGTGGTCAGCTTTCGCCACTCGGCAATGGCCGCCTCATACTGCCCTTTGGACGCGAAGAGCTGCGCGTTTTGAAGCACTGTACGGCGGTCGACAGCCAAGAAGACTCCTCACCCGACGTTGAGAGTCCACGCTAACAGTCAACTAATTCTTTGTCAAACAAATGGACAAAAGAGAAACACCGCGAACGCGGCGTCTGGAGCGGATATGCGATGGGGGAAACCTGCGGCCCCTCGATACCGTGGAGGGGCCGCTGGACTACGTAGAGGCCCAGCCGCTTAGGGAGCCGGCGCGAGGTCCTTCAACACGTTCGCCGCCTGGGGACCTTTGGCACCCTGAACGATGTCAAACTCGACGTTCTCACCCTCTTTCAGAGTTTTGAATCCCTCGCCCTGCAACGCAGAGTAGTGCACGAAGACATCGTCTCCGCCATCGAGTCGGATAAATCCGAACCCCTTGCGATCATTGAACCACTTCACTGTGCCCTTCGTCTTCATACAGTCCTCCTTTTCTCAACACACGAACATTATGAGCGCACCAGCGTCTGCTGACCTGCTTGGCATGAGATGACTATGATGACGATAAAAAGGAGAAGGAACAGCGGCACGCGCGGCGGCTCTTGCGGGGGCGTTGAGACAATGTTCAACCCGAACCATCATAACCTGCTGAAAAGTGCGCAGCGATGTACCATGGGGTGAAATGCTTGTCAAGCGGATCTTTTGGCCCGGGCCTATCTACTCTGTTTACAACCCAGGCAGACTCTTCTATAGTGCAGCAACCAATCTTCCGATGTAGGACCCCGACCGCCCCCGTGCTGCACACCATCCTCGATCGTTACATTTTTCGCGAGCTGCTCTCCCCGTTTTGCATCAGCTTGGGCGCACTCTGCTTCGTGATGCTGACGAAGGAGTTGCTCCGCCTGGTAGAACTGCTGGTCACGAAGGGGATCGGCTTTCTGTCCGTCCTGAAGGTCTTCGCACACTTGCTCCCCTCATTCCTGGTGCTGACGCTGCCCATTGCCGGCATCATCGCGTCGATTACCGCCTTTGGCCGCCTCTCGCTCGATAAAGAGCTGGTGGCGATGCGCGCCGCCGGATTCAGCCTGTTGCGGTTGTCTCAGGCGGTGTTTCTGTTTGCGGCACTGGTCTGCGGCTTGACGCTCATCATGGCGCAATACGGTCAGCCCTGGAGCAATGTCAATCTCAAGAAGGTGGCGCTCAACCTGTTGCGTGATGAACTCGTGCTGGAACTCGATCGCGGCGTCTTCAATGAAGCCATCCCCAAGATGGTGATCTACGTACCCGACGCGCAGGAGGGACGGGACAACCGCGGGATCTTCGTGGCCGACGAACGCAATCCTGCCGACCCGCGCATCATCGTGGCACAGCAGTACCAAGTCATGACTGACCCGGCCACCAGCCAGGTGGCGCTGCGACTGATGAACGGCGTGATCCATAGCCGCCCCCAAAACGCCGAGGAGTATCAGAAAATTTCGTTTGCGGCCTACGACTTGAAGCTGAGCATCGCCGCAAGCCTGTACGGAGCCGAAGAGCGCACACCGATGGAGGTCATCCGCGCGAAGTTGGAAAGTTCCAACTGGACCGACACCAACGCCCTCCGGCGTATGATGGAATACTACAAGGACCTGGCATTTCCCGCCGCTTCACTGGTGTTTTGCATTCTGGGCGTGCCGGTCGGGATCGTCTCCAAACGCTCCGGCAGCATCGGCGGATTCGCGGTCGGCGTGCTCGTGGTCATCGCCTATTACGTCCTCAACGTCGCCTGTGAATTTCTCGTCACCACGCTCTGGATCTCTCCGTTCGCCGGCGCCTGGTTGCCCAACGTCGTCTTCACCATCGTCACGATTTTCTGGTTCTATCGGGTGAGCCGGCAGTAACACGATGACTATTCTCTTTCGCTACATGCTGCGCGAGTATGTGAAGATTTTCGGCATGTGCTTTTCCGGGCTCATGACGATCTACCTGGTCATCGACTTTTTCGAGAAGGTCCGCCGGTTCCTGCGGTATGACGCGCACGCGCTGGATGTGCTGGCCTACTTCGTGTTGAAAATGCCGGCCATCTCCTATCAGATCGCTCCGCTGGCGGTGCTGATGGCGACCCTGTTGACCATCGGCCTGCTCTCGCGCAGCCATGAAATCACGGCCATGCGCAGTTGCGGCATCAGTCTCTATTGGATTACCTCCCCGTTCATCTTCCTGGGGACCGTGCTGGCCATGGTGCTGTTCCTGTTCAGTTCCACAGTGATTCCGTTGGCCTTGGCGAAAGCCGAGCAGATCAAGACGACGCAGATCGAGAAACGCACCACTCCGGTCTCACTCAAGGCGGCGCAGCCCTGGGTGAGCCTCGGCGGCCAGACCTTGATGAACATCGATACCATCGACCCGGGCGGGGCGGTGCTGCGCAACATCCGGCTATATCGTCTGAGCCCGACGTTCCAACTCCAAGAAATCGCCGAAGCCAAACGCGCGGTCTATTCCCCACAAGGCTGGGCCCTGCACGAAGGCTTCTCCCGCGCCTTCCGCGAGGACGGCACCGTCTCGGTCACCAGTTTTCAGACGCAGCCGCTGGCACTTCCACACATTCCGGACGACTTCACCACCTGGGCGGAGTTGGACCCGGACACGATGACGCTTCGAGAGATTCGCGCGTACGTCGATCGGCTGCAATTGGGGGGAACGCTCCTGCCGCGCCTGCTGACGGATTACTATGGGCGCATCGCTTTTCCCTGCGTGACGCTTATCATGGTGATCATCGGCATCGCGTTGAGCCTTCGCCGCACCGGCGTTCGCGGCAGCGGCATGGCTATGGGTATCGGCCAGGCGATGGCCGTAGGCTTTTTCTACTGGTCCACCCACTCCGTGGCGATTGCGTTAGGTCGCGGAGGCGCACTTTCGCCGATGCTGGCCGGATGGATGGCGAATATGGTGTTTCTGACGTTCGGCCTGTATCTGCTGTTAAAGGTCCGCTACTGACAGGACACTGAAATTGTCGTCCAACAGAGATCTCGAATGCGTGCCTCCGGCATTGACTGTGACGCCACCGTGCGGTAAGTAGACAGGCCGCACACACCATTCTCACGGGGCAGCGAAAGGGTTGTATGTCGACGAGGGTTGTCATCACAGGGCTGGGGGTCGTCTCCCCCATCGGCATCGGTGTGCCGCAGTTCTGGAAAGCGGCGCTGGAAGGCCGGTCCGGGATTTCCGCCATTCCCTCCTTCGATCCTTTTCCACTGGAAGGCTACCGGTCGCGTATCGCGGGGCGCATCGTCGGCTTCTCCCCTGAGCAATACCTCCCTGCCGGCCAGGGCGATCGTGTGGATCGCTATGCCCAATTTGCGCTCGTGGCGGCCAAGGAAGCGCTTGCCGATGCCGACTTCAAAATGGAACGTGAAGACCCGCACCGGGTCGGCGTGATCGTCGGCGCGGGTATGGGCGGGATGGTGATGGGCGAGCGCGAGATCACGCAACTCTATGAACAGAAACGTCCCCACCGGGTACATCCGAATTTCATTCCGGTCATCACGCTCAATTCCGCCTCCGGCATCGTGGCGATGGCCTATGGGGCGAAGGGCCCGAACCTGACGATTTCCACCGCCTGTTCTTCGAGCGCCCATGCCCTGGGGCAAGCCATGCATGCCATTCGTGCCGGCACGGCAGACGCCGTGATCGTGGTCGGCGCTGATGCCAGCATCACTCCCCTGGTCTTCGCCGGATTTTGCTCGCTTCGGGCGCTCTCGACGAAGTATAACGATGCCCCGGAGAAAGCCTCCCGTCCCTTCGACCTTGGACGGGACGGGTTCGTGATGGGAGAAGGCGCCGGCGCACTCATCCTCGAGTCGTCGGCCCATGCCAAGAAGCGCAAGGCTCGGATCTATGCGGAAGTGGCCGGGTATGCCGCCACGAGCGAGGCGCATCATATGGTCATCCCCCGTGAAGACGGCGAGGAAGTCGCCACGACCATGCGGCTCGCACTCAAGGATGCGGGCGTCACGCCGGCGCAGGTGGATTACATCAACGCCCACGCCACGTCGACATCGGTCGGCGATGCGGTGGAGGTCAAGGCGATTCGCCTGGTGTTTAAGTCGCGGGCGGACAAACTTGCCATAAACGCCACCAAGTCGCTGGTGGGTCATACGTTGGGCGCCGCCGGATCACTCGCCGGTGTGGTGTCGGCCCTCACGCTCACGAGCGGACAGATCCACCCGACGCTCAATCTGGATGATCCCGACCCGGCTTGCGCTCTGGCGGGCCTGTCGAAGGATTCGCAAACCCGCAAGGCCAAGGTGGCCCTCATCAACGCATTTGGATTCGGCAGCAACAATGCTGCGGTCGTCTTACAAGCTGTCTCCTCCTGATCCCTGTCCGGAACGGCAGCGATCGTGGAGTGACTCACAAGACAAGGAACGAAGGAACAAGGAACCAGGGCATGGCCAACACCACAGACGTTTCCGACAAAATCATTCAAGCGCTGGCGGAGTATCTGAAGCGGGATGCGGCGTCCATCAAGCCGACGCACCACCTGCGGGAAGATCTTGGATTGGATTCGATGGCAGTCATTGAAATGTTGTACCGGATCGAAGAGGTCTTCAACCTGCAGATTCCCGACCAGGATTTGGTGGGCCTGACCACGGTCGGCCATGTCATCGGCTACGTACAAGGGCGCGTCGCACCGGCCCCGGCCAAGACCGCTGCAAAGACTCCGGCAAAGACATCAACCAAGACCGCGACCAAAAAGCCCGCCGCGAAACGCTCGACCAAGAGTAAAAAGGCCTAACAGGATGAGCACGGCACCCAGGCCCACCCCGCTGACACTCCGGGAACTTCACGAGTATGTGGGAGGCGAACTGGTCGGCTCGCCGGAGGCCACCGTCATCGGCGTGGCCAGTCTGGATCAGGCTGGACCAGGCGATCTGGCGTTTGTCACCTCAGAGCGCCATCTGAAATCTCCCCAGACGGCTACCATCGGCGCATTATTAGTTGGACGGCGGATCGCCGACTGCCCTTCGCCACAAATCGTGGTGGACAACCCGGCCTATGCCTTCGCGCGAGCCGCGCAACAGTTTTTTGCGCGACCGGCCCGGATGCGAGGGATCGCAGAAGGCATCACACGCGGTGACGGCGTGACAATCGGAGCCGACGTCTCGATTTGGCCCGGCGTGACCTTGGGCGATCGCGTGACCATCGGCGCGCGAGTGACACTGTATCCCGGCGTCTTCATCGGGGACGACAGCGTCATTGGGGACGACAGCCTCCTCTACCCCAATGTGGTCGTGCGGGAAGGATGCCGTCTGGGAGCCCGCGTCATCGTGCACAGTGGAACGGTGATCGGCAGTGACGGCTTCGGGTATGTCCAATACCAGGGCCGCCACCAGAAGATTCCTCAACTCGGCGGGGTCCTCATCGAAGACGACGTGGAACTGGGTGCCAACGTTGCCGTCGATCGCGCCACGTTCGGCGATACCATCATCAAACGGGGCAGCAAGATCGACAACCTCGTGCAGATCGCCCATAACGTCGTTGTCGGTGAACACAACATCCTGGTGGCGCAGGTCGGCATTGCCGGCAGCACCACGCTGGGACGCTACGTGATGGTGGGGGGGCAGGCAGGTTTAGCCGATCATTTGCAGATCGGCGATCAGGTGATGATCGCGGCGAAATCCGGCGTCACCCGAAGCTTGGAACCGAACCAGATCGTCTCCGGCGCACCGGTGATGCCGCACACGACCTTTCTCAAAGCACAGGCGGTCATTCCTCAGTTGCCGGAACTACGCCAACGGGTTCGCGAACTCGAGGAACGACTCGCGACACTGGAACAAGCCACCAAATCTTCCGCCAAATCCCGGAAGTCTCGCCGTACGTAGCGAACTCACCCCTATCGTCAGGGTTTCAGTAGCGACTTCCAGAAGAACAGCTTGGCCCAGAAGAATCCGGCCCACGGCAGGAAGCACGCCGGAATTGGATGGACTGCGCCGTACAACACCGCGATGGTCGATCCCGCTAACAACAAGGCCAAACCCACCATATAGGCGCCAGGAGCCCATGGGGATCCGGTGGGCGACTCCTGACTTTTTCCGCTTTCCCGTTTCGGTTTGCCGCTCTTCGAGAGCGCAGGCTGCCGCATGCGTTCGGCAAAAACCTCCGGACGATTGGCCAGGATCCAGCGATGGTACGTGGTCTGCACCCACCCCAACACTCCCCCAAGCAGCAATAACCCGGAACTTTCCAGAAACGTCGTCCAGCTATAGGTATCGGTAGCGATGAGTTGATAGCCCAAGCCGCCGACTCCGCCAAGCATGGAGATCAGGCCGAGAATGCCGGCCGGAAACAACATGTAAGCTTTGATATAGGCCGTCGCCCGCGCGTCGTGCCCTTCCTGCTGTTTGACTGAGACAAGTTTTGGCATGGCCGTGATGGTCGTACAATCGTCGTCCCAACCGCAAGAGGAAATGCACCGATCAGGAACAATTTCTCTGGCGCAGATCGGGCGGAATTTACTCGCGATGCCTTGTGCGTTGAGTCCATTGTGGGACCTGTCCACAAGAACTGTGGACGGGCTGTGCGCAACCGTGTGGATAGGCGCTCCACCGCAAGGCCAGCGTATGAGAAATCACAAACTGCTCAAGGATTGGGCGACTGAGGCATTCGAGGGCGGACACAACAGAGGGGGAGAGAGACTGTGAAAAACGAGACTCGCGATTGATTAGCCCATCGGAAGAATGTCGAAAATAGCCGCGCGCTCGACCCGGCCAACATCCACCCACTGCTGGGCCAACGGAATCAGCGTCGCCAGTCGCTCTTCCACGGCTGCCAACCGCTCACGAATCGCAGCCGGCTTGTGTTGCGCCGTGACTCGCAGGAAGGTTCGTAGCCCTTGAAGAAACAGGTTGATATTGGCCGCGCACACCTGTTCCGCCGAGCCGGACAAGTCATCGATATCCTCAAAAATCGGCTCCAGCGCCTGAGGGCGCAACGGACGTTCCTCGCCGGCACGCGTAATCCGTCGGAGCGTATCGATTACTTTGGGCACGCGTGCCTGCATGTGCTCAAGAAACCGCTCGTCCAAGGTATCCAACTCCTCCAGCATCCGTCCGATGGCCCGCGCATCGACCGGCTTCGCTCCGCCGGCGGCTTCTGCCTCCGCGCGATCAATCACCGTCTCGAGGACGTCCCGCACCGGCTCGCGCGAACGTCCACGGGCCAGATGTAACTGCCTCAATGCATCCAGGATCGAAGGCGCAGCTGGCTGTCGGGTCGCCACAGGCTCTGTCTCGGCGTGTTCGCTTGACGCCGGTGCCACTGGAGACATGGCCGGGTTGCGTGCCGCGTCATCCGCCGGTTCCTGTCCAGCTGAATCAGCAGGCGGTTCCCCCTTCTCCGTAACCGGTTCCAGCTCTCGCACGGTCTTACTAATTTCCAACAAACCTTCTCGAAGTGACGCGACATGATGTGCAGCCACGGCCCGCTCATGTCTGGCGGCCGCCTGCAGTAACGGAAACAGTCTGGTTGCCATCTCTTCTACACCGGTTAACCCGACGGTCGCGGCGGAACGCGCAAGATTACCGACGCTTTGCCACAGAATCGTCGCCAATTGTGACCGGCGTGCTTGTTCACTGGTCGTATCCAGCCGCTCCAAGGCCGTCTGAATCTGATTGAGCCACTCCCTGGCTTCCAACACGAACAGGCCAAGGATCTCGCGTCGTACCGGGATCGTGGCGTCGACCGGTTCAGACTCTGATGAAACCCTGGGCGAGACCGGTCTGATCGCAGGTTGATCCACGGCGGCCTGAATCACTCCGGCAATGGCATCGAGGCTTTCCAGCAAGGCGGCAAATTGATCTGAGACAGTCGTGGACGTGGCAAGGACCTTCGCCGCCGCATGAACAGGTTCGAAGCTGACGCGCTCCAAAGCCGGTGGTTCGACGGTATCCACCACCGACACGTGGGGCAGCAGACTCAAATCGATCAGGCGCGGCGGTTCTGACGTCGAGGCGTTCTCCGCATCCATGACGCGCAACACCGGGCGTGAGGGATATCGGGCGGTGATGCGTACCACCACCCCTTCTTCTCCGCTGCTGAGACGCACCCTGGTTCCGAGCGGATAGACCGACAATTGTTCGACCAACGCCTTCATGATTTCCCGGGGAAATGCGGTACGCTCTGTCGTGAGCAACTCACGAACGGCTTCATGCGGCAACAATCGACGACGATAGGGACGCGGGCTGACCAACGCATCGAAGATGTCGACCAAACCAATAATTTGCGCCAACTCGTTGATCTCACGCCCTTTCAGGCGATGAGGATACCCCTGTCCCCTCCCCCGCTCATGAGCCTGCAAGACAACATCCGCCAGCCACGCATGGTCTGCACCGAGTCGAGTGATGACGTCGGCTCCCATGCGCGGATGCTGTTCAATGAGGCGGCGCTCCTCAGCCGACAGCCGGCCGGTTTTGGTGAGCAGCTCTTGCGGAACCGCAAAAATGCCAATGTCGTGCAGCAGGCCTGCCAAGGCGAGCCGTCGCAACTCGGTTCCGAAATAACCAAGACCGATGCCGACCTTCGTGGCCAAGATGCCGACATTGATGAGATTGGTGACCAGTGGAGAGCCTGGGGGGCTCGACAAGGCCTCAACAACTAACTGATCGCTGGTGTGAAGTGAATCGACGAGACTAGAAGCCAGTTGGGTGACCTCGGAAAGGTCGAGGTCTTCCTGCCGTTGCACAGCGGCGGCCACCTTGGCAAGCGCTGCCTCTGCTTGCCGATACTGATGCTGGTCCATGGTCTTCGTTCCTCACCCGAATACACGTGTCCCCAGAACCTGCCCTGTCTGCCGCTTCGTTTCCTCCGACCACAGCCGCAGCACGCTCATCCGGCGATGACTAGCACGTGGGGAGACGACGACCTTCGGACCTGTGTTGAATCTGCTTAGGCAGCCGGAACGAGACGACTCATCACATCCAACTCTTTCTGCCCGTTCGCGACCCACTCGTCGACCATGCTTGCCATGGCGAGAATACGCCGTTCCACCGCTTGCAGACGAGACTCGCCGACGCTGACACGACGCTGGACGAGCAGAGAAAGGAAATTCTGAAGGCCTGAGAGGAACGTCACAAGTACCGTCGCGTTCGTCTGCTTGGCCACACCGTGAAGATGCTCGAGGCTCTGCAGAGAGGGAGCAAGGAGAGTCTCCGTCCCTGAGTCTCCAAATCCTTCGACTCTCAGCCGATTCATGTGCTGGGCAATGGCGGGTAGCTCCTGACGAAGTACCTCCAAGCACTGAGTATCCGCACTGTGGAGTTCGCGAAGGATGTGCTGAAATGCGGCGGACTGAATCTGGCCCGACCCCTGGCGCGCCTCCTGTTCAAACCGCTGAAGCACCAACGGAATGAGGCTACGTGAGACACCGGCCTCTGTGGCCTGCTGGTCCTGCAAGGCACGCAACGCATTCAAGAGGGTCAGGAAATCGATGGCCGGTTCGGGATCTGGCGCGGCTTCCCGCGCGGGCTCGATCTCGAGCACGATGCCGGTCGCGCCTTTCACGGAGGCGACCATCAACCGGAACTGCTCACGTACCGTACTGAAATCTTGCGCGGTGACCGTCGTCCGATCTTTAATGGTGTCGATAAAGGGAAGCAGCGCGAAGGTGGTCCGTTCCACATCGGGAAGATTAATCGTGGCCGCAGAGCCGCCCAAACTTGTGATGCCTCGTACGATCACATCGACCAATTGTGCGTATCGCTCCAGGTCCGGCTGGCCTTCAAGTTCGGTCAGCGCTGAATGGATCTGAACGAGCCACTCCTGCGCCTCCTGCCCAAAGAGCTCGATCAGTTCCTTTTGGAAATCGTCTTGGGTTTGTTCTGAGTCCATAGACACGGCGCTACCCTGCCCCTCGCCCCATCCACTCGCCTCTGGATACGGCGAGTGACGGTTTCCTATCGTTTCCCGGCGCCGAGTTGAGACGCGAGACCGGCAATCTCGCCCAGTTTTCTCGCCAGGTCTTCAAACCGACGGGTCGATTGATCGGCCAGCTGTTCGGCCTCGGCCGCGCGTTGCGCCAGTTCCTGCGACCGCTCCTGTTCGGCAGCCAGCGCATGTTCCATTTCTTGGACCCGCGCGGCGCCCTCTTCCAACTGTTTGACTTGTCCCAACAGCGCGGCGCCGGCTTCGCGCTCCGCCGACAGCGCGCGCTCCAGTTCCGTCATCTGAGTGCGTGCCTGTTCTCCCGCTTCTTCCAGCACCGGCACCATCGCTGCTACTTTCTCCAACTGCGCACGCTCACCGCGGTGCGTTTCGCACTCGTCGCGCACAGTCGACAGTGTCCGCTCCAATTCGCGCACACGATCTTCCACGTGTTCCAGATTGGTAATCTGCTGGACCAATTGGTTGGCGGCTTCCCGTTCTGCCTCCAGATGCGCTTCCAACTCCACGATTCTCGCGGCATGATGCGCCGCATCGGACAATTGCTGCGACAGATGCTCCACACGATGGCGTTCCTCAGCCAATGCGGATTCCACTTCTCCGACACGATGCGCCTGCCGCACCGCCACGTCCAGCTGTTGAGTCAACGCGGTCTGTTGTGTACGTTCATCGGCTACAGTCTGTTCAAGCCGTTGAATGCGAGACATCAGGGCGTCATTGTGTTCCTGTTGTTCGTTCAGCGCCGCTTGCACCTGTCGCATCTGCTCCTGCGTCAACCGCCGTTCCTCCACAAGCTGCCGTTCGAGCTCGGCGATTCGGGCATCCCGCTGAGCCAGCAGTGCCTGATGCTGTTCCTCGGCCTGGGAGGACAGAGGCGACTCAGGAGCGTGCTGTACGGGCGCTTCGTCAACAGACAGCTCGTGGCTGAGATGCGCCATTACGGGTTCCGGCACGTTCATCGTGACCGGCTCGAATGGCCGGACCTCTTCCACACTCTGAGGTTGGATCGGAGCCACGGCTTGTGTGACAGAAGGATCAGGAGCGACGACCACGGCCTGAATCTCCGGCGACTCCGGTACCACCTGCACCTGAGGTGGCTCGGGAGCCGGCGCAGGCCTATGCGGCCGCTTCATCAAAAGGTCCAACACGCGATCTTTGAGAGACGTACCCTGAAACGGTTTCTTCAACACCCCATCAGCCTTGCACGTCTCGGCTTGTCGTGACACTTCGTCGTTCACGATGCCACTGATCAGCAGGACCGGCAGATCAGCCAAATTGGCTTGCCCACGGACATAGGCACAGACTTCGTATCCACTCTTATCAGGCATGATCACGTCGGACACCACGAGGTCCGGACGATCCTTCGCCAATAACGCCAGGGCTTCCGACCCATTGGCCGCCAGGGTGACTCCCATTCCGGCCTCGGTCAACAGACGCTCGGCTACCTTGCGAACCGCAATGCTGTCGTCGGCGATCAGAATCTTTGGCATGTCATTCCTCTACGCGATGTCAGGGTCATCAAGCGTGACGACTCGATGAAACCCCGAGGGTTGCCAGGTTGATGATAGGAAGCTGCTCACCACCGGCGACACATGATCCGGCCATGTCCGGATCGTCGCCGTGCTGATACTGTAACGACGAGCGCGGCACCATCTGCAGGGAGGGCACCTCGGCATCAATGCAGATGGCCAGCGGTCCATCCACGTGCTTCACGACCAGACACAGAGATTCGCGTTCGTGCATGGTGCGTTGGAACTTTGCCGCAAGATCAAATACCGGCAGACATCTGTCCTCGTGTCTGACCAAAGAGGTCACGAACCGCGTCTCACTCGGAACCGGGATCGCGCCTGGCCAGGGCATCACCCCGCCGATCTCCTCGGTTCTGGCGGCCAACCGTTGCCCCGCAACGGAAAACACCACCAGACGGAGCATTCGGTTTTCTGCCGTGCTTCTTGCCGCTGTCTGGCCCTGTTTGCGAGATTGACTGCGAAGCATGTTCGATCCTCGAGTCCGACGATTACCCCAGGTGACCAACCGGCGCCGACGGAACAGCCTCAAGCGTGGCGGCGACAGGCAATTCTGGCCTGGTTTCGCATTCTTCAGGCCTATGTTCAGACAGCCGCAACGCAAACACATCGAGCGCGTTACTCCGAAGCGGGAGACCCAGCACCCAAAACGGATTAGCGATCAGCGCGACAGTTTCTTTATCGGCAAATAATCCCAATAATCGATCCCGCTCTGCACCGCGAAACTGGGGAGGCAATGGTTGAATCATGGTGCGTTCCACGTCGAGTAGCCCCAAGACCTTGTCTACGGGGAAGAATCGGAGGTGGTGGTCATGACCATACAGGACCAACCTCGTCTCTGAGCTCGGAGCTTGCGGCTGAAGCTTCAAGCGGCCGACGAGATCGGTGTGCTCATAGGTCACATGGGCCCAGGTTACGCGCCCATCCAGCCCTGCAGCTGCGGGCGTCACAATGCCGCGAACCCACTGGGCGGGAAATGCGATGGAAGAACGACCGATCAGCGTGACCAGAAATCTGACCGCGTGTCCGCTGACCAACGTGACTGCCTGACTTCCCCGGAGTCCCATCTGCGACCTTTATTCTGCCAGCAACGACATGAATCGCCAAAACGTTCCTATTTTTCGACCCCTGCCTCACGGCTCGTCCACTTGCGAACTTCTTGGATCAGGGCCCGCTCCTCCACCGGTTTGGCAATATAGCCTGAGGCGCCGACACTGACGGCCATCTGGCGATGCTTCTCCCCTGCGCGCGTGGTCATGACCAAAATCGGCGTGCTGTGCGTCTGGGGTCTTGCACGAAGCGCCTGGATCACTTCATACCCATTTAACTTTGGCATTTCTAGGTCGGTAATGATGAGCTGATAGGGCTGGACCATGGCTTTGCGGCAGCCTTCTTCGCCGTCGACCGCCGTTTCCACCGTATATCCGGCAGACTCCAGCATCCGACCAACAAACTTTCTAATGCTGAGCGAGTCATCGATCAACAACAGCGGCAATTGGGTCGCGCCATGCTGTGCTGACTCTAACGCAGCAGGTGGCTCCTGAATCGATGGCACCCCGTGCATATGGGATTGCGCCAGAACATCATGGTACTCGCGCGTCGTCAGGCGGCTCACATCTAAGACGAGTATGACGCGGCCTTCCGGATCAATCGTGGCACCGCCGAACACCGACCGTTCGTACGGCTTCAGGCCGCCCAGTGATTTAATGACGATTTCCTGCCGCCCCAGCAATTCATCCACTGCGCAGCCGAGCACTCCGGTGGAGGTCCGCACGATCACAACGGGGGACACTCCATCGATGATGCTTGCCTCCCGGCGAATGAGGCTGGCCAGCGGATACACCTCGATCGCTTCGTCACCGATTTGTAGCACCGAACGATCGCCCATCTGTTGCACGCTTGAGCTGACGGACATCGTGACTTCGCGCACACTCGGCAGAGGAATCGCGTACCGTTCACTGCCGACGCGCACCAGCAACGCCGTGGCAATGAGCAAGGTGAGCGGCAGATGCATCGTAAATTTCGTACCCTGCCCGTACACGGACTCCACTTCGATGTGGCCGTTCATCGTCTCAATGACACGCTTCACCACGTCCATGCCCACGCCGCGCCCCGCCTGACCTCCGACGGCATCAGCGGTAGTGAACCCCGGCAGGAAGATGAACTTGATCAGTTCGCTTTCAGGCAACGTGTCGGCGACGTCCTGCCTCACCAGCCCCAGCTTCACCGCCTTGGCCTTAATTTTGACGAGATCGAGACCGGCGCCATCGTCTTCGACTTCGATGAGCACCGAGTTCCCCCGATGAGCGGCGTGCAGATAGATGGTGCCGGCGGCCGGTTTCCCCTGTGCGACACGAGCGGCCGCGGGTTCGATTCCGTGGTACACCGCATTTCGGACCAAATGAACCAACGGATCGACCAATCGCTCGACCACACCGGTATCGATTTCCGTATGTTCACCGGACGTGATGAGGGTCACCTCTTTCCCCGTAGCCCTAGCCATTTCCCGAGCGGCACGCCGGAACCGGGTAAACGGGGTTCCGATCGGCACCATGCGAGCACGAGCAATCTCATCGCGCATGCTCAGGGTCAATTGCTGCAAGGACCCCATGTCGTCTTGCGCGCGATGGATCGACCCCGACAGTTGCGCCATCGATTCGGAGATATCGGCAGTCACTTCACTGATGCGGCGGGCCAAAATGTTGAAATCGTCGTACCGGTCGAACTCCAGGCTGCCGAAATCGTTGACGCCCGGCACATCAACAGGCATCGGACCTTCAGGAGGCACCGGAGACGGCTGGAACGAAAACGTATGTTTGTCCTCGAATGTCCGCACCGCATCGGTCAAACGGTTCTTATTGGCCAACACCTGCATCGCCAACTGATCCAGCGTGCGCAAGCGTTGTTCGAGGCGACCTCGATCAATGACCAATTCGCCGACCAGATTCAGCAGACGTTCCAAGCGGTCGCGGTTGACGCGAATGACCTCCCGCTCTTCGCCTGTCTTCCCCTCACTCGATTTCACCGACTCAACGCCGCTACTCTCGGGAGTCCCGGCCTGGGCCACCGCCTCAGCGACTGCCTGTGCGGACTCCGGCATGGGAGATTCCGTTGCCCCCCCCCCACACAACTGCTTCAGTTCCTGCAGCGCCGTAACAAACCGTTGTCTGGTGCGAGTGAGCAGGGACAGATCCCGCCGCATGAGACTACGAATCACATCGATCGCACGGAGCAACACATCTGTATGGCCAGGACGAAATTCAAGGCGTTCCTCGCGAACAGCCCCCATAAAGTCTTCGATGTGATGAGTCAGGTCGCCGATGGATTGGAATCCGACCGTATAGGCGGACCCTTTCAACGTGTGTGCCGTGCGGAACAACTGGTGGATGGTATCGGGATTGGCCGCATCCTTGTCCATTCGCAGTAAATCGGTTTCGAGACTTTCCAGGTACTCCTGAGCCTCCGGAGCGAAGTATGAAATGACGTCCGCATCAAGGGACGGCACCAAGTAGGCTTCGGTCAGTTCCTCATCCTGGTCGCCCATGAGAGCCGGCACAGGCAACGGCAGCGCAACAGCCTCTTGCGCCACGGACATCGTTGAGGAAACCCTGTCCTGAATCGCTGCTGCGCTCCCTACCTCTTCGGCACGGGGCTCGCCCTCTTGCAACTCGCGAAGCATCGCCAGGATGCACGGTACATCCTGCCGCAATTTCGACAACTGTTGTGCGTCTCTCGCTATCAACGTCCGCATAACATCTACGGCATGCCGAATCGTCGCGATCCAATTCGGCGCCATGCTGGTGGTCCCCTCGCGGACCGCCGTCATGCAGGTTTCGATGGGATAGGCGATATCGCCCACCACCTCACATCCGACGGTATAGGCTGATCCTTTCAACGTGTGTGCGACTCGATACAATTGATGAATCGTGTCGGCATCCGCCATATCTCTCTCCAAACGCCGGAGAAGAGTCTGGATAGTGTGGAGATATTCTTCCGCTTCGGGGGAAAAATACGACAAGACCTCGCCGTCGATGACCGGAATGAGATAATCGTCAGAAGGCGCAGCTGAGGACTCGGCCGGCTCAGGCACCAGCGAATCAGCGACGGCCGGCAGGAACTCGGCACAGCGACGAACGAACCCTTCAACGACAGACGCGTCCTCGCCTCCCCCACGCCCGATCGCCGCAACTTGCGTTCGAAAGGAGACGACAATCTCGCGCAGGACTTCAAGAGCAAGAGGCCATTTCGCCGGGGAAATCTCCCCGACGCGTTCCAGGGTCTCCTCGAGCAACGCACCCAATTGGCCGAGGCCGGGGAACCCGTAAAGCAGCGCCGCGCCTTTTAACTTGTGCCCGACCGTATGCAGATCGGCAACGTCGGCAGGGCCCGGAGTTCCGTGGTCCTCCGGGTGTAATGCCTGCCAAAACCGCGCCATATCATCGCCGGCTTCTGCAACGAAGATGTCCAGCAGTTGGTCGCGATCGAAATCAGCGCTCATCGTTCCACTTCACATCCGAGCGGCGACACCGCTCTTCTAGAGTTCCGCTAGGCCAACTTGAACTGCGCGACCGAGGTATTGAGCCCTTCGGCCAGTTTAGCCATATCCTCAATCGTCAAGCGCGTAGAGTCCGTTTGCTTCTGCGTCGCCACGGCGCCGCCGGTGAATTCCTTAATGGCGCGACCGACCTTTTCCGTCGAATTCGTTTGCTCGGACGCCGCACTGGCGATGTTCTGCGCCAACTCAGAGGACCGTTTCGCGATGTCTGAAATTTCAGCGAACACGTCACCGGTGCGAAGAGCGGAGGCCGATCCGGCTTCCACCGCCTGCGTTTCATGCTCCATCGCCACCACCGCATCCTGCGTTTCTGTCTGAATCACCTTCACCAGGTCGGCGATTTCTCGCGTGGCTTGGGTGGAACTTTCGGCCAATTTTCGAACCTGGTCGGCGACGACCGCGAACCGCGCGCCGGCCTCACCTGCACCTGCCGCTTCGATGGCGGCGTTCAGCGCGAGCAGGTTGGTTTGATTCGCAATATCTCGAATCGTCGACACAATCTGAGAAATTTCGAGGGAGCGGTCACCAAGACCCTTGACCTGTTTGGACATCCTTTGCACCGCCGAGCGAATACTTTGCATATCGCGCACGGTTTCCTGCACCGCGACGTTTCCGCGTTCGGTTGCGGATAACACCTGCTTTGCAGACTCGGAAGACGCGCCGGCCGTGCTGGCAACCTGACGCATACCGGCGGCCAACTGTTCGACCGCGCCCAGCGTTCGCACGGACTCTTCGGCCTGAACCCGGGCGGTTCCGGACATGTGTCCGGCCGAATCCCGCAGCGTCCCGGCCGACTTGTTCACGCGATCAGCCGCTTCACGGACCTGCTTCAACAACTGTCCGAACCTGGCGATCATGAGGTTGAAGCCGTCGGCCAGGTTTCCGAACATGTCGGCGGTCACCTCGCCTCGACGGGTCAAGTCTCCTTTACCAACCTCGGATACGAGCACCAGGAATTGCATCAGGCGCTTCTGCATGAGGTCGCGTTCTTCCTCTGTCGACACCAAGGCGGTAATACGGTCGAGCATGGAGTTGAACGCGGTAGCCATCTGCCCCAACTCATCGTGCGACTCAATTTTCGCGCGCGCCTGGAGATTTCCCCCGGCAGCCTGGGTCGCCACGTTGGCGATGTGTGTGATGTTGCGGGCCAAGAAGGTCGCCAGGAGATATCCGACGAACAACCCGAGGGCCACGGCCACCACACCACCGACGACGAGAATGAAGGTACCGTTCGTCGCGAGTGCCTGCGCATCCTCGTTCAGGTCCTTGGCAATCGCCTCAATGGTATTTACCTGCTCGTTGTGGCGCTTCACGACGCTTTCGAACGATGGCGTCAGGTTGACGGTCAGCGCCAGGACACCGAGGGCTCGCATCTGCTCGGCTTGGGAAGCAGAGAGCGTGTTGCGATCGAAGCTGTCCGCCATGGCACTCAACGCGCCGTCGGCATCTTGAAAGTATTTTTTCAGCGCCGGCTCGAACAGGGTCAGGTCTGCCTGTTCATCCCGCCCCGTGCGCGACACTCGGAGATTGGTGCTCTTGTAATGGGTGACGGCTTTCTCGATCTCGGCTTTCAATGCCGGGAGCTTGGCCACGTCCTGCGCGAAGTCCGCCTGTTTCGTCGCCGAAGCCACGTCCAACAGAATTTGATGATGTTTGGTCAGCGCGGTTCCCATCTGGGCGAAATCGGCCAGAGGCACCGTATAGTCCGCATACACGGTTTGAGAATGCGTACTGAGCTGGCGCAGGGTGAACACACCGACACTGGCCATGATCATGATAATGAGACTGACCAGGCCGAAGCCGAGGAACAGCTTCGATCGTGTCTTCATGTCCTGAAATCGATTCGTGACGCCTTGGCCGATCATGGTGCGCTCCTCCTTGTTACTGCTGTTCCAGCGGTTCGCCGGCCGGTTGATGTGCTCCCTCCCCGCGCGGCGGTCGAACCTGTATGGCTTCGTCGTTTAGATTCCCGGCAATGCCGCACTGCCTCCATCCACCTGCGCAAACACTTGCGGAACCTCCAAGACTCCCCCGAGACGCTGATCCACACGAAGTACCGCCGACACACAGGGACGCGCACCGGCAGGCCCGGCCTGCATGGCAGGCAAGAATTGCTCTCGCGCGACGGTGTGAATTTCTGGAACGTGGTCGACGAGGACACCGATCTGCTTCGCGCCATGACGGACCACCACCGCGATCGACAGTGCCGTCTGGGCCGACGGGAGGCCAAGACTTCCGCGCAAATCCACCAGGGTGATGACGGTGCCCCGCAGGTTGGTCACACCCGTCAGGTAGCTGGGCATACTCGGCACAGCCGTGACGGTCTCCACCTCGAAGACTTCACTGACATGACGAAGATCGATCGCGAAGAGTTCGCCGCCCAGCGTCAACAGACACATCCTCAGAGGACCGTCGCTCGACCCGGCGGACGATCTCGATGCACCGGTGGATACGGCAACCGGAGATGATGCGGCAGGTTGGGATGGAATGGTCGGAACGTCGCTCATGAGTTAGTTCAAAGCCCGTTTCACCGCGGCCACCAGATCTTCCGCCTTGAACGGCTTCACCACATACCCGTTGGCGCCCTGCTGTTGCCCCCAAAACTTGTCGCTCTCCTGCCCTTTGGAAGTGCACAGGACGATCGGAATCCCCTTGAAGCGGTCGTCACTCTTCAAATCACGGCACGCTTGAAATCCATTCCGACCTGGCATAACGACGTCCAACACAATCAGATCCGGTTTATCCAACGCCAATTTGTCTTCCAGTTTGTCCGCATTGGGATAGGACACCACCGTATGGTTGGCGGACTTGAGATACCCTTCGATCAATTGCAACTCAGCGTAGGAATCATCGACGACGACGATCTTGCTCATGCGTACTCCCCTTCGGACGGCTAAATGTGCGCAGCAATCATTGACCCGACTCAGCATCGGGGTCTATTTCATGGGAATGACGATACTGATGGCGCCGGCAAGATCCCCTTCATGCCATCCTTCTTTCTTGGCACCAGTGACATCGCGATCCCCTTTGGGATTGCCATGACAGCTGAGACAGGTGGTCGCGGCATATTCCGGATCCATCATGCGGAGCACCGGACGACCGTCGAGCATGGTGGCCTTGCTGTAGGGCTGCCCTTTGGGATGGCGCGTATCGGCAAACAGTCTCAACACTTCGGATTCAAATTCATCGGGACGATTGCCTGGAAAACGATAGTCCATACTCGTCAACTTCACGCGAATTCCGGTCTTGCGATAAAAGCGCTCACCGGATTTCCTCGCGAAAACGGCGGGGATCATGCCCTTAAATCCAACCCCCTGCTTATTGATCACCGGTTGCGCTTCATCGATCACTTCCTTCTCGGATTCCACCATGGCAAGGAATAAGGGCGCCTGCGGCACCGTCGCGGGGCGACTCAAGTCGATCTTGGTCGCCTTGCGGAACCGTTCGATCACCTGGTTGGCGACAAAGTCGCCCGTGAATCCTTTGTCGCCCTTGCCTGCGTCATTGATGATCGCCTGATTTTCGGACAGAACCCCGCGCCCGACCTGCACCAATTTGATGAGGAGTTCAGCTGTTTCCACTTCGGTATTGGCCGATACAGGCACGGCCACCCCGATACTTGTCGCCATCAATGCAGCCACCAGGATTCTGCTGATGTAATGGTTCGCCATGCCCCCTCCTTCTCCCTGCCTCTCGGTCACCCACAAGCCCGCACGCTGCTAAGTCCGCTGATCTGTTGTCAAAGATAGCGCAAAATTATGGGTTGACAATTTTTGCGCCCACGGGAAGCTGCGTCAGCCCCTAAGACCCCGGGCTGGCTTGTGCACAATTGGTGCCAAGCAAAACACCTACTTAGCGTTCGGGAGGCAGACTGGGGCGAATGTATGAAGTCGGCGATTTTGCGGATGATTCGGTGTGGACGACGACCAAGACACGATACGGTCCACCGAAGGACCTCGGATTGCGTGTTGTTCAAGATGTCGAGGGAAGCGCCAAAGTTTGGTCGCTTTGAAGGAAGAGCGTCAAAATGACCGTCAGGGCGCCCCAGCCCCTGCGTTCACCCTAACGACGTGTTCGAGAATGGAGAAGGCCCCAGATTGGACTGAGATCGAGATGTTGCTCGAGATGATCGGCCCAGCGATCCAATGCATGCCGTCTGGTGTGATTCACCTGCTGGGAGCGCGCAAGCTCAATTGGCTCAAGTCCCTTTCGACATCGTACCCGATTCAACCAGGCTCGTCGGAACTGCGGCTGATCGAACAGGCCGTGAATGTACGTGCCCCAGACCAATCCATCTTCCCGCACCGCTCCATCGGAACAGCGAACATCGGATGTACCCATAGAAGCGTGATCGTGAGACGACTCCATCCTGCCGTTCAGTTGGAAACAGGGCTGATGGGGACCGGGATCCGTGCGTCCCATGTGGACGAAGTAGCCACGAACCACCACCGGTCCCGCCTCTTCAAGGTGCAGCGCTGATGCCTCAACCTGTTCCGTGATTTTGTCGGACATCATGACGGTTGTCGTCTGCAACAACCCCAGACCATCAGCCTCACCGCCGGTCTCTACTGCGTCAGGGTCGGCAATCCAACGCCCTAACATTTGATAGCCTCCGCAGATCCCCACCAACTCCCGACCGCTGCGAACATGGTGCTGCACCACAGCTTCGAATCGCTGTTCACGCAGGTAGGCCAAGTCTGCCAACGTGCTCTTTGAACCGGGAATGATCACCGCATCCGCTCCGGCTGCCTCTCCAGGCGTCGCGACATACCGCAGCGCCACGTCGGCCTCTTGTGCCAGCATGTTGAAATCCGTGAAATTGCTCATGTGGGGCAGAAGCAGGACCGCAATATTGACGCGGTCCTCCGCAAACACGACCTGCCGGCGAACCTCGACATCCAAACTGTCTTCCTGGTCCAGTGCAAGTTCGCGGAGAAACGGCAGTACGCCCAGCACCGGAACCCCCGTCCGCTCGCGAAGAAACCGAACACCGTCCGCAAACAGCGTCCGGTCGCCGCGAAACTTGTTGATCACGAGCCCGCACACCCTGGCACGTTCCTCCCGTGTAATGAGATCGAGCGTGCCGATCAGTTGGGCAAACACACCGCCGCGATCGATGTCACCGACTAACACCACCCGGGCGTCTGCTAATTCCACGGTCGCCCAGTTGACCAGGTCGCGGTCGCGCAAGTTCACCTCGGCCGCGCTGCCGGCGCCCTCGATGACAATCACTTCATACTGTGCGGCGAGCCGTTCGTAGCTCTCCTGCACCGCTTGAAACAACGCCGAATTCCGGCCACGCGAAAAATAGGACTGCGCGTCCAACGTAGAATAGACACGCCCCTGCACCACCACCTGTGCCCTCGCATCGGATTCCGGCTTGAGCAAGATGGGGTTCATGTCCACGTGGGGAGCAATGCCGCAGGCTTCAGCCTGCAGGGCTTGCGCACGCCCGATCTCGCCGCCTTCCGGAGTCACGAACGAGTTCAGCGACATATTCTGCGCCTTGAACGGAGCCACGTTCAGACCCGCCCGATGCAGCGATCGACAGAGGCCCGCCGCGACCAGACTCTTTCCGACGTCGGAACCGGTCCCTAGAACGGCGATGGCTGTGGCGCGAGCGAGGAGAGACATACCACTCCACTTGGATTTACCTTCGGTGATTCGCGGCCCATTGCGCGGCGCGCGCGAGCCCGGCCGTCACACACTCTCCCACCACGAGGCCGATCATGGAACCGAGGTCCGTATGTGTGCCCGCATAGGGGTGCCATGGCCCATGCCCCCGCAAGGCGCAGGCGGCCACCACCGCATCCGTCCCCGTCCCCGTGGCGCCGGGCAAACCGGTCCAGCTCGGTACCGCATGATCCCGCAATACGCCGGTCTTACTCTCCGTGGCAACCTGTACTGCACCGACCAAGGCAGGGACCGCGAGGCAGGCATTGGTGACCACGATCAGATTGATCGTTCCTGTCTTGCCATGGCTCGCATGCCCTTCGTTCTGTCTGGGAATTTCGCCGGCCCGTACGGCATTGGTGACCCCGACGGTCGCAAAACATTCCACCCAGAGCCCATCCCGTTCCTCACGACAGGTGACGACCTGCGTCATGGGAACCGCCGTCATCAGACCGACGCAATCCGACTCAATCCCGAGCGACTCTGCGAGACGTCTCAGGTAGCGGGAAGGATTGTCCCACGTTCCCACTGCACCATTCGACATTGGATTGGAAGGCACCTGGTGATTGAGAATGTACCGGGTGGTTCGAAGCCCCCCTCCTCGTGGAGCAGAGGACAGGACGCGCATGCGAGCCCCCAGATCGACGATCAACGTCTCGCGAGCCACGCGTGATCGCGTCGAGAAGCGAGTCGAATCAGGCCTGCTCATCTCGTCACTCGCACGATGGAAGCCAAGGCCTTCAGCAGCCGATCATTCTCGTCTCTTGTTCGCACCGCCACCCGCAGCGAGCGATCGTTCAAGCCCGGCACCTGTGAACAGTCACGGAGCAGCAGGCCTTGCCGTCGCAGCGCCGACACCACCCGCGCGGCCTTGTACCCGACCGGCAGTTCCATCAGGATAAAATTGGCCTTCGTGGGAAACACCTGGACACCTGAGAGCCGTTCGAGTCCCCGCTGCAACCGTATCCGTTCTCGATCCATGAACTGCAGGCTTCGCCGACGATGCCGGTCGTCCTGCAATGCCGCCACGGCAGCACGCTGCGCCAACATGTTCACCGACCACGGAGGCTGGTGGGCGCTTAGCCGCTTCGTCACTGCGGGTGGCGCGACCACATACCCCACACGAAGCCCTGGAAGCCCGTAGAACTTTGTAAAACTCCGCAGCACGATCGTCTTGGGAGGAAGGACAGTTCCCAGAATCGATACCGATTCGCAATAGTCCGCAAACGTTTCATCAACGACGCACCAGAGTCCGAGCCGCGCCGTCTCACGAGCGAGCCTCCGCACGGTTCCTGCCTCCCACGCGACGCCGGTCGGGCTATTGGGATTGCACAGCAACACCGCATCGAGCGACCGCCCAACAGTGCTCGCCCGTCTCATGGTCTCCAACACCAACTCCGGCTGTGGTTGATACAGATCATGCCGCGCCGCCACGATCAGGCTGATCTGTCCACCGGATCGTGCCATCGCCGTCGCGTATTCGGAAAACGTCGGACCCACCACCAACAGATGTTGTATCTGCAGTGCTGCCGGAAGGAGATGGATCAATTCCGTCGATCCATTCCCGATAAGAAAGGCATCGGGGGAACGACACCAATAGGCGGCCAGTGCCTGCCGCAAGTCCCAGCACAACGGATCCGGATAGTGCCGGAGCAGTGTCGTCGCACCTTTGAGCACCCGAGACACTGCGGGAGCGGGGCCCAGCGGATTGATGCTGGCACTGAAATCGAGGAGTCGATCGGGCGCTCGCTTCAAGTCACGAGCCGCGCCGTACACATCTCCGCCGTGCCTCGCGCGCGTCATGCGACCCATAAGGACAGCAAGGCGAAGAAGAGGCCCAGCGCATAGGTGACCAGCATGATGCGCGAAGCGTGACGGATATGTTCGGGAGCGACCTCGGCCGGACCATCACCGAGCAACTCGCCATCGTGCGGAACGCCGTCGTAATAGTTTCGCCCTCCGAGCTGTACGCCCAACGCGCCGGCCATGGCGGCCTCCGGCTGTCCGCTGTTCGGACTGGGATGCTTGTCGCCGTCCCGATGCAGGATATACCAACTGTCGTGAATGCGATGCCACTGGCCGGTAGACAAGCCGGCAGACAGCGCGATGAATCCACCGGACAGTCGGGCCGGCACCCAGTTGACCACATCGTCAAGGCGAGCGGAGGCCCAGCCGAAATGTGCATATCGTTCGTCGCGATGCCCGATCATGGAGTCGAGCGTATTCACCGCCTTATACGCCAGCGCCAGCGGCGCGCCACCGAGCGACAGGTAGACCAGCGGGGCAATGATTCCGTCGGAACTGCTTTCGGCAATTGTTTCGACGGTCGCGCGTGCGATCTCTCCTTCCGACAACGTCTCACTGTCGCGGCCCACAATCATCGACACCGCCTTCCGCGCACCGGCCAAATCACCGGCCGCCAAGGCGCCGGTCACCGCCTGAACATGGTCATAGAGATCACGTCCGGCCAGCGTGGTATACGCCAGACCGATGCCGACTGCCTGCCCAAGGATCGGATTCACCGTTGCAGCCTGGGCGATCACCCAAGTCGCGGCGCCGTAGACTGCCGCAGGAAGGCCGAGCGCCAGACCGGCGCCGGCGATGTGTAGTGCCTGTTCACTGCGGCAGATGTTGCGGATACGACCATCGACCCAACCAATGACCGCGCCCATCCCTTTCACGGGATGAGGCAACCATCGCGGATCTCCCGCCGCCACATCAAGCAGCACCGCCAACAGCAAGTCGACGCCGGTCATCGAGACAGCACCAGCAGAGGAACCAGCAACAGAAACAAAATCTCGATCAGCTCATTGGTGGCACCGAGCAGATCACCGGTCACGCCGCCGAACCATGCGCGACATCCCTGCCGCACCCACAGGATCAAGAGGGCACCCAGTCCCATCGTGGCCAGGGCCGGCCATGCGCCCAAGGCTGCGGTGAGGACCACGGCCACCACCAGAGTCGAGACCAGCACATGCCGCCACGAGAGATTCGTGAGGAATGCCGCCGCCAACCCTCCGTCGCGCCGCGCGTAGGGAGAGGCGCAGGCGACGCACACCATCGCCAAACGACCCACCGCCGGCATACAGAGCAGCACGGGAACACGCCACGCTTGCGGTACCGCCAACAGTCCGGCATAGCGCAACAGGAGGGACAGAAAGAGGCCTGTCGCGCCGAGCGCCCCGACGCTCGGGTCGCGCATGATGCGCAGCCGGTCCTCTACCGTCCTGCCGCCGGCCAATCCATCGATGGTGTCCGCCAGTCCGTCTTGATGGAGTCCGCGCGTCAGCAGCACCAACAGTACGATCACCAGTACGCTCGCCACCTCGACTGTCATCCACCCGCGCAACGCCTGGTCAACAAGCGCGAGAAGCCCGCCGATCATCACCCCGACCGTCGAATACCAGGCCATCGACGCAGCCAATTCATCGGCCGTCGGATCATGATGACGACGGCTGAGCGGGATCGCCGTCAGGAAATGCCAGGCAAACACAAACGGTCTGGTCACAGCCATGGCCTCAGTCACGTTGCGAGACACCGGCTTCATCGAAGGTTGCCATCTCAGTCAGAATCTTGATCGATGCCTGCACCAACCCCATGCCGAGACAGGCCCCCGTCCCTTCACCAAGCCGCAAGTCGAGATCCAGGAGCGCCTTGAGACCCAGATGATCCAGGATCGCCTGGTGTCCTCGTTCGACCGATCGATGCGAGGCGATCAGGTAGTCGCAGCAGAGTGGCTGTATCCCCACGGCGATCAACGCGGCTGCGCCGGCAATGAACCCATCCAACACCACCGGCACTCGTGCCCTTGCCGCACCCAGGATCAGTCCGGCCAAGCCGGCGATCTCCAACCCGCCCACTTTCGCCAGGACGTCGACCGCATCGGCGCGGTCTGGACGATGTCGATCCATGGCCTCCTGAATCACCTGAATCTTATGGGCGCGACCGGCTTCGTCGATGCCGGTGCCGCGTCCGGTCACGTCGGCCACGGACCGACCTGTCATCACGGCCGTGATCGCCGCACTGGGAGTCGTATTGCCGATGCCCATCTCACCGGTACCGATGAGCCCGATGCCTTCTCGAGCGGCCTCAGTCGCCAGATCAAGACCGACCTGCATCGCTTGCACGGCGTCGGTCCGGCTCATGGCCGGTTCTCGCCGGAGATTTCCCGTCCCCTGTCGGACTTTTTTTTGAATGAGCCCCTGTACCGAGCCGAAGTCATACGCGACGCCGATATCCACCACCCGAACTTCGAGGTCGGTATGTCGCGCCAGCACATTCACGCCTGCACCGCCGCGGAGAAAATTCAGTACCATCTGAGGCGTGACCTCACTCGGGTACGCGCTCACCCCTTCCGTCGCTACTCCGTGATCGGCCGCAAACGTAACCACGACACCACGCGGCACGTTCGGTTTTAGCTCTCCCGTGATGGCAGCGTACCGTACGGCCGTTTCTTCCAGCCTCCCCAGGCTGCCGAGAGGTTTGGTCAACCCGTCCAGACGGATTTGAGCCTTCGCAGCACTCTCGCGATCCACCGGCTGAATCTGTCGCACCGCCTCATCGAGCATCATACCTTCACTCCCCTGTTCACTTCAGTCTAAGCGGTTGCCCGGCCATGACGAAATACACTTCGTCGGCTGCAGCGGCGAACTGCTGATTGACGCGACCCGCGATGTCGCGAAACGCGCGCGCGTCCCGGCTCGTGGGCACCAACCCGAACCCCAGTTCGTTGCTCACCAACACGACCCGCGCCGAAGTCCGGCGAATCGCCTGCAGCAGTTCCTCCACACGGCCAGTCATGTCCTGGCCGACCATGCGACGGCCACACAGATTGCTCAACCAGAGGGTCAGACAATCCACGACGATCGTGCGGTATCGCGAGCCATCCGATCGAAACCACTCGGCCAGCGCACGAGGAACCTCCGCCGTGCACCAGTCGGCCGAACGGGTCGCACGGTGCCGCTCGATACGCGCGGTCATTTCGCCGTCAAGTGCCTGCCCGGTCGCCACAAACGCCCGTGGTCCCCCGCGGCCGGCCTTCTCCAACGCCACCTGGCTTTTCCCAGAAGCCGCCCCTCCCAGCACGAGAATGAGACGGGAACGTGAACGTCGGCGCTGCGCCATCGACTTACTTGGCAGCGGCATCGGACTCACGCTGCCACAAAAATTCCGGTTCACCTTGGGTTTTGGCTACCCATCGCGCCATGACGAACAAGGCATCACTCAACCGGTTCAGATACTTATTGAGCTCGGCGGACACGTCCTCTTCGCGGCTCAGCTTAATACACTCTCGCTCGGCTCGCCGACAGATGGTTCGGGCCTGATGGAGCGTCGCCGAGACCATGCCCCCGCCCGGCAGAATAAACTCCTTCAGCGGAGCCAATTCCTCCTGACAACGATCGATCATCTGCTCGAGCCTGGTCACATCGTCGGCCGTGACGGTCGGCATGTTCGGAAAGGTCTGCCCTGGCGCAGTGGCGAGCAGACTCCCGACATCGAACAATTTATTCTGAACCCAGCGCAGGTCAGCCTCGAGTTGCGCCGCAGCGGCAGACGTGCCCCCGCCCTCGGCATTCATGGCTCGGACCAAGCCCACGGACGCATTCAGCTCATCGACCGTGCCGTAGGCCTCGACTCGCTGGCAATCCTTCCACACCTGCTGCCCGCCGGCCAGCCGTGTTTGGCCTGCGTCGCCCGTTCTTGTATAGACCTTGGTGATCCGCATGCCCGTATCCTTTCCCATGGGTCGCCCACAGTTCCAGGTTCACTCTCGTGGGACCTACGCATAGACGCGCGCTGTCTCAGGACATGGGCCGCATGGGCTCAGGTCCCAGCTTCCCGTCTGCCACCAGTTGAAGGCACACAGGGCAGAGACAGTCCTGATACCGCGCCGCAATCCAATCCATTTGCGCTTCAGTGATCCCGATCTTCCCGCACCAACATTGATACCCCACACACGCAAAGGGCTGCCGGCAGTGCTCACAGGTCTTGCTGACCGGCCCTCTCAAAACTCCACCCCCGCCTGTGCCTTGATCCCCTTCCGAAAGGGATGCTTCACCTGTTTCATTTCCGTGACCAGATCCGCCGCCTCGATCAGCCCCGGAGGCGCTCCTCGGCCGGTGATCACCACGTGCTGCATGGGAGGACGAGCCTGTACGCGCGGCAGCACCTGATCGAGATCCACATACCCATGCTGAAGAACAATGTTGAATTCGTCGAGAATCACCATCGCATAGGACGCGTCCGTCAGCAACTCACAGGCCTTCGCCCAGGCCTCCTGCGCACATCTCGTATCGCGCTCACGATCCTGTGTTTCCCAGGTGTACCCCTCGCCCATCCGCAGAAACGTCACGCGGTCGCCGAATGACCGGAGCATCCGCTCTTCGGCCGTGTCGATGGCACCCTTGATGAACTGCACGACCGCCACTTTCATCCCGTGGCCGAGCACACGCAGCGCCATGCCGAGCGCGGCCGTGGTCTTACCCTTCCCCGCCCCGGTATGGACGATCAACAAGCCCTTCTCCTCCTGCGCCGCTTCAATACGGCGATCCACCGACGCCTTCAGGCGCTGCATTCTGGCTGTATGGTCGTCTGGCTGCGTCATCTCATTCCGTTCGGCATGAGGTCATATCCCGGCGCGCCTGACGTGCTGCCGCAAGCAGGTGGCCGACGACCTCTGGACAACTGGCGAAGTGCTGATGACTATACAACGCCAGGGTGTTTCGCCTCACCACCCCGTCTGATCCAACCGGCTTGCCGTCGGCATCCGCGAGCGCACAGGCATAGTGCAGGTCGCCGGTGGGCTCAAGCCGCGAATAGTGGAACTCATGCCCTCGCAGCTCCGTGCCCTCCAGGCCGAGCAGACAAGAATGAGTCACCCGCACGGTTCGATACCCCAACGTCATCCCGTCGTTCCGCATCACCGCCTCGGCAGGCACGACGCCGACCATATCGTGTCGGCGCCCTGCCCCGTCACGGATTGCCTCCGTCAGATACATCAATCCACCACACTCCGCATAGATTGCCCCACCCTGCGTGCTGAATGTCCGCACGGCGGATCGCATGGCGACATTGGCCGCTAAGCTCTCCGCATACAGCTCGGGATACCCGCCACCGAGGTACAACAGATCCACATCGGGTACGACGGCATCACGCAAGGGCGAAAACCGGATGATCTCGGCCCCTGCCGCTTTCAACAACTCCAGGTTATCCTGATAGTAAAAACAGAACGCCGGATCATAGGCCACCCCGACCCGCACCGTCGGCTGTTGACTCGTCGAGGTACCCGGCACTGGCTCATCCGACAGAATAAGATCCTCAGCCGATCCTGCCAACGAGGCAACCCGGTCCAGATCAATCGTCCTTGCCGCGGACTCTGCCAACCGAGCAGAGATCCCGCGCTCCCCCTCTTCGATCGCCGTCCGAAGCCCAAGATGCCGGTCGGCGATCGTCACGGTTGAGTCCGGCTCCAGATACCCAACCACCTCCAAATCCGTGGCCGACGTGACCGCGTCCCGCAGCAACCGATAATGGCCTTCACTCTTCACCCGATTGAAGAGGACTCCGGCGACGCGCACCGCCGGATCGATTCTCGCATACCCCGCGGCCATCGCCGCAGCCGAACGGGCCATGGCGCTGCCGTCGATCACCAACAACACCGGAGCCTTCAGCTGTTTCGCCAATTCGGCGGTGCTGCCGCTGTCCTGCGTCGACGAACTTCCGTCGAAGAGCCCCATCATCCCTTCGATGATCGACAGGTCCGCATCAGCCGACGCCCGCGCGAATATCCCGCGATTCACAGCTTCGCCCAGCATCCACCCGTCCAGATTGCGTGAAGGCCGGCCGGTCGCCATTTGGTGGTGACCCGGATCGATGAAATCCGGGCCGGCCTTGAATGGCTGCACGATACGCCCCTTCCCCTTGAGCGCCGAGAGCAGCGCCAGGGTGACGGTGGTTTTGCCGACCCCGCTATGGGTGCCGGCGATGACGAGTCGAGGACGACGCATCGGTCACACGGTCAGCCTTGAATCACGACTTGCCCCCGAGCGTGACGCGGACGCCGCCGAAGATCGACCGGATCGGCACCCCTGCGCTGGCAATTTCTTCGTACTTCTCATTGAACAGATTCTCGGCTCGCAGGTACGCCTGGAGCTGTTTCGTCACATCGTAGGTCACCGCCAGCGACCAGACGTCAAAGGCCCGCATCGCCTGCTGTTCGCCGGTGGTGTTGAACCGCGATCCGACGTACCGCCCGATGACGGTAATCCACAAGGGATCGATGGGTTGATAACTCACCGAGGCGCTCCACTGGTCGGTCGGCCAACGAGGCAATCTGGTGTGCGCCTCGATATCGCGTGTGAGCGTATTCGTATACTGCGCTTGCACGACCACGCCGCGCAGGAATGGCCGCTCGCCTGCATAGGTGTAGGTCAGTCCCGCTTCCCATCCCTTGGTCGACGCCGACCCGACCTGCTGCGAACAGAACCCGAAGGTACTGAACGGCGCACAAAATCCCGGATCGAACGTCGTGACAATGAGATTGCGATAATGATTCCAGAACAAGCCGCCCGACAGCTTCAACTGTTTCGAGAGGAAATACTGGTCGATGCCCGCATCCATACTTTGATTCTTTTCCGGTCCTAAATTCGGGTTGCCGAAATTCGGAAAGTACAGTTCGTTCATGCTGGGCGCTCGGAAACCGGTGGCATAGCCGACGCGCAGCTTGGTATCGGTTTCCTTCTGGTAATACCCCCCGGTGAGCCGATAGGTGGTGGCATCGCCGAAGACGTTGTAACTGTCGTGTCGCACGCCGGCCGTCGCAAACACTCGATCCCACAAGTTGAATTGCGCCTGCGCAAAACCGGCATGGGAACTGAGTACCTTATTCGTCAGTCCGGTGTCATTCTCGCCCTGCTGTTCTCGAAATTGATAGCCCAGACTCACCAACAGCAATTTCGTGAGCTGAACATTGTGCTGCCACTCCACACGGTTGGACAGCACCCGCGTTTCATTCGGGGAGCCGAACGGCGTGCTGAAGGACCCGTCGATGAGATTGCGCTGCAGGGTCCCCGGAAGAAACAGCGAGGCTTCCTGCGCTCGCGAGAGCGTCAGCTTCTGCGACCACCACCCGGTCATAGGTTGCTCGTAACTGCCGCTGAACACATACTGCTGACTGCGCAGCTTTGAACCATACACATCGGCCGGAAACGTCGCCGAGACGTTGTCGAGTTGCGTATCGGCATTCATCCACCGCATCGTGAAATCGAGCCGTCCGTCGTGCGGCAGGTCGACGCCGATTCGTCCAGACCCCTGCCAATTGCGATAGGAATCTCGCTCGGTGGCGCCCCGGCGATAATTGACGGCGGAGAAAGACGACGTGTCCCAGCGAGAGAGGGACAGACTGTAATCAACGATGCCCTGCTTGCCCGACACCGTGCCGCCTTCGCGCAGAGACGCAAACGACCCGTATTCCATGAATCCGGTGGCGCTCAGTGGGCCCTGGCCTCGCTTCGTGACGATATTGATGACGCCCCCCATCGCATCAGATCCCCACAACATGCTTTGCGCGCCGCGCAGAATCTCGACGCGCTCGATATTGTCGGTGGTCAGGTTGGCGAAGTCGTAGCTTCCCAAGGTCGCGCTGTTGACGATCGCGCCGTCGATCAACACCAGCGTCTGGCTGGAGCTGCCGCCGCGAATTCTCGCACTCACTTCGGTCCCCGGGCCGCCGCTCGAAAACACGGCGAGCCCCTGTGCCAGTCGGAGCGCGTCGACGACACTCCTGATGTTTTGTTTTTTCATATCCTGCGCGGTGATGACCTCGACCGCACTGGTCACCTGGCTCACCGGCACCGGAGTTTTCGTGGCCGAAACCACGACTTCTTCGGTCTCGACGATGGGAATCGGATCGGGCTGGTGCTCAGCAGGAATTTCTTCCGCGCGCACCAGTAGGGCACTCACCAGACACAACAGCACACAACAGACAGACCATCTCCAGGCAATACCGAACATCCTGACATCCCCTTTCGCTCGAAGGGCTCAGTCGTACTCTCCGTCAGTTGGGTCTCCTGACTTGCGGCTCATCGTGTCTCTGCGCCTTCCCGGCTGAGCATGAAACGTGACACGTCGTGGGTGAAACGGTCGGAGGACACCTCCTGCGCTTCACGAGAGACGATTCACGAACCACGCCACTCGCCAGTGGCTCACTGCAGAGTTACTCCCCGCTTACAGTGGCGGCACCGTGATGGATTTGCACCATCTTCCCCGACGCTAACGGCGTCTTCCTGATACTCCGCTCTCCAATGGATCACTCGCCCCATCACTGGACACGAGGGGGCCGGGCGCGAACCCCTCTCGCAACACCTGACTACCTCATCGACCAACCGGCACACGCGAGCTCGGCAGCGTAATTCTCGGAAGCCCCGACTGCGGGTGCGCGTCGATCAAGACTTCGCAGCCATACACCTCCCGCAACACCTCCACCGACATGACCTCGGCAGGCGCGCCGACCCTTCGCACCTGACCCGCCCGGAGCATCGCCACACGATCACAATACTGACTGGCAAGGTTCAGATCGTGCGACACGATCACGACTGTCAGCCCACGCTCGTCACAGAGTCGACGCAGGGTCGAACAGATTTCCAGCTGGTGCGGCACATCCAGAAATGCCGTGGGCTCATCGAGCAGCAACACTCTCGGAGATTGCGTCAACGCCCGCGCGATCATCGTCCGCTGGCGTTCGCCCCCGGACACATCCGTCACGGCGCGGGCGGCGAGATGCGCGATGTCCATGGTACGCATCGACTCGGCGGCTGCCTGACAATCTTCCCGGCCCTCCCAGCCGAATCCCAGAGTCCATCCCGAACGCCGCCGATGTGGAAAGCGTCCCATCAGGACGGTTTCCGCGACCGTGAAGGGAAACATCTGCGGATTGTCCTGCGGGACGACCGCGACGGTGTCCGCGATCTGCTCCTGCGAGAGGGTGGTCAACGGCCGGCCGAACAGTGTGATCGCCCCGTCCTGCGGCACAGCCAGTTTTGCCAACAGTTTGAGCAGCGAGGTTTTTCCAGATCCGTTGGGGCCGACGATGCCGAGGATCTCTCCTTGCTCGACCTCCAGCGTGACATCCCGAAGAACCCATCGTCCGTCACTTGGCCGCGATTGTCCGTACGCAAAGTGCACCTCGCGGACGGCATAGGCACACTCAGGCTCCGTGCCCTGACCCATGGCTCCTCCCGCTGTCGAAGCCGACGCCTCCATCCACGTCATGCCAATCGATCCTTTCGCCACACCAGGAGGTAGACGAAAAATGGGCCGCCGGCTAACGCGGTAATCACCCCGACCGGTACCTCAGACGGCACGAACACCGTGCGCGCCACGGTGTCTGCCGCCATTAAAAAAGTTCCGCCGGCCAATGCCGAGGCCGGCAATAACAGGCGATGGTCGGCCCCGACCACGAGGCGGACGGCGTGGGGCACGATCATACCGATGAACCCGATCATGCCGCTGAAGGACACTACGGCCCCGGTCATGAGCGCTGACAGTAGAAAGATGAATCGTTTGACGCGTTCGGTGTCGATGCCGAGCGATCGTGCCGGCTCTTCACCCAAAGCGAGAATATTGAGTACCCGGACCTGCTTGAAGAGCAGCACCAGCCCAATCAGCAAATACGCGGCTAACGCCACCAGCACCGAGTAGGCCGGCGCAGTGAGCGAGCCCATCAGCCAGGCCATCATGCCGAAAGACCGATTCGGTTCCATGATGGAGGTGATGAACATGATGAGCGCGGAGAAGATGGCATTAAGGATGACCCCGGTGAGCAGCACCGAGTGAGTCGGAAGACGGTCATGCGTCACCGCCATTCGATACATCACTGCGAGAGCCACCAGCCCGCCGACAAACCCGCAGACCGGCAGCAAGGACAAGGCCAGCACTGTGGTCCCGATGCCGAACAACACGGCCACGGCCACTCCCAATGCGGCCCCGCTGGACACTCCCAGGACATACGGATCGGCGAGCGGATTGCGGAGCAAGGCCTGCAACGCGACGCCAACCGAGGCGAGACAACTCCCGACCAAAAAGCCGAGCACCACCCGTGGCAACCTGACCTGGAATAGAATGACGCCCGCCGTATCGACCATCTGATCGTCAACCGGTCGACTGAAAACCAGGGACGAGACGAGGCTGATGATGTGCCCCATCCCGATGTACTGCGTCCCCAATTGCAGGCACAGCATGGCGGACAGGCCTGCGATGATCGCCAGCACCGTCATCACGCTCCACCAGCGGGACGGCGTCAGGATTGCTCCTTGAAACAGGCGCTCATCTGCGACCGTCGGCGGACCGGATGGCAAAGGACCACTGGATAGCGCTTGCACGGTTACGGTGGGGGCAGGAGGCGTAGGGTGGCCGGCCGATGGCATCATGGCTGTCCGGGCGTGACTTCAGACGGAAAGGCTTCGGGGTGGATCACACGGACAAGCGATTCCAGCCCATCCATGACGCGCGGACCAGGCCGGTTGAGGGCATCGGCAGACACTTCACGAAGACGATTCTGCCGAACCGCCGTCACGGTGGTCCACCGTCTCCAGGCCTCCTGCTCGCTTCGCGGAACCGTTTCGACCGACCCTCTGGGAAACAGAAGAATTTCGGGATCTTCCTTCAACACCGTTTCCATGGTGAGGCGAGGATAGGGCGCAGTCGCCTCGGACGCGATATTCACCCCACCGGCGAGCCCGATCATCTGATGGATGTAACTTCCCGGCCCGACCGTGATGAGCGGTTCGCTGTTGATGACATACAACACCCGGACGCGCGCGAGCCGCTCCGTCCGAGCGGTGAGTTCCGCCATCCGGTTTCGCATGGCCAGCGTCATGGCATGCGCAGCCACGGAGCGATCGAAGATGCGCCCCAAGGTATGAAGGTGCGAAAAAATGCTTTCCAGCGATGTCGCGTCCAGGAGCAGCACCGGAATTTTCAATTCTTCCAGCTTGGCCAGGACATTGGCCCGGTGAAACTCGCGGGGCGCCACGATCAACTCGGGACGAAGCGCGATCAGTGATTCGAGATTGGGATTAGCGTAACCGACTTTCGATTTAGCCTTGGCCCCCGCCGGGAAATCGCAAAATTCGGTCACCCCGACGATCTGCTCATCCAGCCCCAGGGCGAACAACATTTCGGTGATGCTCGGCGCCAGCGAGACAACGCGTGCGGGCGCCTTAGCCACATAGAGTTTTCTCCCCGCATCGTCGATAAACGTGCGCGGCGTAATGTTGGCCATGAACGGCATACCCGTGAGGATGCCTTGTTGACGACGTTTCATCTCGGACTCATCCTCCGGTACCTGCGCGAAGGCAGGTAGAACACAAGCCAACACCGCATAACACAGGACTCCACATAGGACGAGAAGACATCGAGGCATGGGGAGGTATTGAGCGGCGCGCAAATAAAAAATCCCCAGGGCCAACGTGGAACCCTGAGGATTACCCGCACCATCATCCTCGCCTATTCCCCAGCCCACGAGGGAATAAAGGGTCTTCCTCGGGCAGGTCTTCTGGCTTATGGTTCATCCTACTCCCCGCGCCTTCCCAGCAGGCCCGTGATTCGCCTCTCGTGAATCGTCTCTCGCGTCATGAACCAAACGCGTCACGCTTCACGAACAATGATTCACGGCCACGCGAGTGGCATCGGCGGGTTTCGTCCCCATTTACAGCGGCGGGACCGCGAGGGTTTCACACCCTCTTCCCTTGACCCAAGGTGTCTTGAAACGAGGCAAACTCTAGGAGAGGATGGCCGATCTTGTCAAGGGGATCGATGAGCGGACGCTAATGCGCAGGCCTTCAAGACAGACCTCCGGCATGAGAATCCCGGGGAAACAGGCTAAGAACGGTAACGAAGTTTGAGGACCAGAATGGCGAGCGTCAAGACGAGTGTGATGAGGTTCGCGAGGATGATGGGAAGGGCACCGAGAAGCAGTCCATACACTAACCAGAGAAACACACCGATCGTGAAGGTCAACAACATCCCCAATGACACATCCTGTGCGGAGCGGGTGCGCCAGGTTTGTTGGAGTTGCGGAATAAAGGCAATCGTGGTGAGAGTCCCTGCAAGCAAGCCGACGAGCGTGACCATATCCATAGGTGAAGTCTCCGCGAAGGTGACGGGCCTGACACAGGAAGGAGGGTATCCACAGAGGAGAATTCACCCCGACAGCTTGTCTTAGCCCGTGGCGCTATGGTAGCATTCCGCTCCATTCACGCACTAGTCGTTGAAAGACGCCGCAACAAAGGAGTAGGGCCGTGGCATATGCCTGTGATCTCTGTGGGAAGAAGCACCAAACCGGTAATAACGTCAGCCACGCGAACAACAGAACGAAACGCGTCTTCAATCCCAACTTGCAGCGTGTGAAAGCGCTTGTCAACGGCTCCGCCTTACGCATTCGCGTGTGCACGCGTTGCCTGCGGTCCGGGCTGGTCAAGAAAGCCGTCTAACCACCTCATCCCGCTCCCCTCTTTTTTTCCGGATCTGGATTTCACACTCGTTCTCCGTCCGTTCGTCCCGGGTGAAGTTGGCCGTCCTTGCACGCCAACACTCAACCCGGCCCAAGGCCCCGCCATCGGCTTCCCAAACATCACGCCATAGGAGACGCCTCCACTGGATCGGTGTACAATCCGAATGCGTTCACGACAACACCGGAAAGCGTAGCTTCGAACCGGAAGCATCATGAGACGAATCAGCCGGGTATTGGGACTCCTGGCCGTAGCCCTCGGCATCGCTGCCTGCAGCCACCTCCAGAGCAAGGAAGCGGCCTACCTTGACTCCGCGAAAGGCCAGGCCACGCAAGCGAACGTCCGGCAGGAACTTGGCGCACCCAAGGCGGTTCGAAAAGGCGAAGCCGGCGAAGGCATCTGGGTCTACGAGTTTCGCGAGCAACAGTCCGGCAACCTCTACACGCCGCCCGGCACCTGGTGCGAGGAATACCTCCTCACCTTCGACAACAACGCCGTGCTACAGACATGGAAACACGTCTCCCACTTCCACAGCGGTGGACTCATGCCGAAGGAGTGTATTCCGGGGATCGACGCACCCAAACAGTAACCCGCCCTTTTGTCTCTCCACGTTCCCCCCTGTCAGCGAAGCGTAGGCTCCGACTGAATGGTCTAAGCCGCAACCTGTACAAGAATGTGCCAACCCAGCGAACACGCCGTAAGGAAACTGCCGCGTTTTTAAACATTTTCCGGTTTCTAGTGCCCTCATCGCATGGTATGACGCTTGCTGAGTATCCAGCCAAGATACTTGGAGGTCTCATCGTGAAAAGACACATTGCCACCATCCTCGCGCTGAGTTTTGTGACGGGCCTCTGGATCTCCTTCGACTCCGTCTCACCTGCGGAAGCCCAAACCTGGCTTTCTCGAAAGAAACGGCAAGTGCAAACACAAGCAGTTACCACTCCCACGACTCAGGCGACGACCACTCGTGACTACTCCGTACTCAAGATCGTACCTCCACCCGCAGCGGGTCTGTACATCGGCCAGTACGAATGGGTCCAGAACGATATCGCATCGTTTGAATCGGCGAGCGGACGGAAAACTGCACTCTGGTCAAAATATCGAGGCACTTGGGCTAACGGGTACGATGCAGCTGGCCAACCTCATTTCGATGTGCAAGCCGCAAATCTTGCTTGGCAAGAAGGGAAAGTGATTGTGGTTCAGGCCTACAACACCCACCCGGCCCCCGGGGAATCGGAAGCGCCGGCAGGCTTCACCGTTGATAAGCTTCTCAGCGGCGTCTACGATGCAGAACTCAAACGATTTGCCGGAGAGCTTCGCCAGTATGGCAAACCAACCTTTTTTATCTCGGGGCGAGAACCCAATGGGATCGGAGCCGATTATTTTGGCGGCTTCGGCCCGGCAGGAGATAAATCATTACAATGGGCTATTGAAAACAAGCGTGGTTTTGCGGAGTTTAATCCGGGCTCCCTCCCCTACAGTTCCCTGTACAGCGACATCGGTACGCCACAAATCTGCGATGGAGTAGAACGCCTAAAAGCCGCGCAACGCTACTATTATGATTTCTTTGTACGCCGAGAGGGGCTGAAGTTTCTGACGTTTGATTCAATGGGTTGGGCTGTGCATCAAGCGAACCAGATTGATTATGACGTCGCGGATCTTCCGGCCACCGTCGACAAGACCTACGCGAAGCAACTGCTTCAAAGCTGCCACTCATTTGCCAACTTTTATCCGGGAGACCAGTACGTCGACTGGGTCAGTCTTGATTTTTATATGATCGATTATTATGCGAAGGACTGGCCGGGGCTCACTCAGGACTATGTGGTTCCCGTTGAGAATCACTTTGCAGCGCTCGATGCCGTTCTGCAAGAGGTGAAAACGGTGGCACCTACGAAACCCGTGTTTTTCATGGAATTGGGATTCCCCGACGGTACTCAACAAAATTCGAGCTGGGCGGCGCAGAAAATCGCTGCAGCCCTGCCCCGGATTGTCTCAAACTATCCACAGATACATGGCTTTGCGATGTGGTCAGCACATCCATCATGGATGGTCCCTGGGGTCTTCCCTTACGACTGCTTGATCCGTCCCGGAACCCAGCAGGCCACGGCGCTCAAAAATGCCGTTACGACAAATGGCTCGTCGTTTCTTTCCTGCGTGTACCTCTCCGATGGGCAACTACACCCGAACTGTGTGAACTAACCGTGCCCAAGGAGCAGCGCCTCACAGTCTCAAGAGATCGGAAATCCAAGCATGGATCAGAACACGACCTCGCGAACCGTCTTTCGATTAGCTTGAAACCAGGAGACGGTTTGCCGAATCCCGTCGGCAAAGGCCACTCTCGCCTCGAATCCGAATAGGTGTTTGGCTCGACTCACCTCGAGGCACCGACGTGGCTGCCCATTCGGCTTTGACGTATCCCACACATTCCTGCCGATAAAGCCGACCACCTCAGCGATCAGACTCGAGAGGGCATGAATCGTGATCTCCTGCCCCGTGCCCACAGTGACCGGCTCACCCGCGTTGTAGTGTTCGGCCGCAAGTACAATCGCGCGTGCCGCATCATCGGCATGGAGGAACTCGCGCGATGGTGAACCATCTCCCCACAACACCACACACTCGTCGCCTCGTTCTTTTGCCTCCACGCATTTCCTAGTCAATGCGGGAATAACATGCGACGTCTCCATGTCAAAATTGTTCCCAGGGCCATAGAGGTTCACTGGGAACAGGACGACCGCGTTGAAGCCCTACTGCTGCCGATGCGCCTGGGATTGGACCAGCATCATCTTCTTTTCGAGGCCGTAGGGGGCGTTGGTCTCTTCGGGATATCCGGCCCAAAGATCCTCTTCACGAAACGGCACCGGCGTATGCTTGGGATACGAGCAAATCGTACCCATCCCCACACATTTCTCTAGGCGCGCTGACGACCGACCTCAATGAGCTGAGTCCCCATCATGAGATTGTCGTAAAAAATTGGCCGGCGTGAGTTTGATTCGCTCCGATTCCACCCACTCGAGCCGCGAGATGCAACACCAAATCAAGTGCCGTGTCTTGATACAGACTCCTAACGGCTCCCATGTCAACAAGATCGTAGTCACGACTTCGAGGGGCAACAATGGTCCGACAACCCTGCTGCTGAAGCTGAGCGACGACGACTGAACCCAGGAAACCTGTTCCACCAGCCACGAGGACTCGCTTGCTCGTCCAATACGACATGACTATCGTGCCCCTCTCGTGCCCTCGAGAATGCCACGCTCCGCTCGAAGATCAGCTTCGACCATCATCACAATCAGTTCCTCAAATGACACTTTGGGCTCCCATCCCAGTACCCGTTTTGCTTTTGACGCATCACCGATCAGCAAATCGACTTCGGTAGGCCGATAGTAGCGTGGGTCAATCTTCACAAACTGTTTCCAATCCAGATCGAGATACCCGAAGGTACGCTCGAGAAATTCGCGCACCGTGTGCGTTTCACCCGTGGCAATGACATAGTCATCAGGTTGATCTGCCTGCAGCATCATCCACATTGCGTTGACATAATCACCGGCAAATCCCCAATCTCGCTTGGCATCCAGATTGCCGAGAAATAGCTCTTGCTGAACACCCAATTTGATACGGGCGGCAGCACGTGTGATCTTCCGTGTGACGAACGTCTCGCCACGCCGCGGCGATTCATGGTTGAACAGAATGCCGCTGCACGCGAACAGGTTGTACGCCTCACGATAGTTCACCGTGATCCAATGGGCATACACTTTGGCCGCCCCATACGGACTGCGTGGGTAAAACGGCGTACTTTCTCGCTGGGGAATCTCCTGCACCATGCCAAACATTTCGCTGGATGACGCCTGATAAAATTTTGGCTGGATACCCGACTCCCGAATTGCTTCCAAGAGTCGAACCGTTCCCAATGCCGTGACCTCGGCCGTGTATTCGGGCACATCGAAGCTCACACGTACATGACTCTGTGCACCTAAATTGTAAATTTCATCCGGCTGAATCATGCGCAGAATTTTATTCAATGAGCTTGCGTCGTTTAGATCTCCGTAGACCAGTCGCAACCTCGGTTCAGCGACGTGCGGATCCTGATAGATCGCGTCGATTCGGGCGGTATTGAAGGAACTCGAGCGCCGGACAATGCCATGCACTTCATATCCCTTCGACAACAACAGCTCTGCGAGATACGATCCATCCTGTCCACTGATGCCGGTAATCAATGCCTTTTTCACGGTGTTGCCTCACTCCGTTGTTACAACCTGACTACTTCGACCGACTCGGCTGCCGGCGCCGCCACAGACGGCACGACTGTCGGCTCTGCCCGTAACCACACGCATCTTTATCTTTGTCCCGCGCTTTGAAGAATCTGTCGTTCACACCACGCGTAGGTCTGCTCGAGTCCTTCTTGAATGCTCGTTCTCGGTGCCCAATCGAGGAGGGTGCGCGCCCTACTCCAATCTGCCGCCCTATCGACATCGCCTTCGGGCTTGCTCGTATCGAAGCGAATATCGATCTGCTTCCCTGAAATCGCACAGACCCGCTCGGCAATTTCCTTGATCGACGTACTGTAGTCAGGACCGATCTGAATGACGCCCTGATTCATGCCTTTCGTGGCCACGGCCACTAGGGCATCCACAATGTCGCTCACGAAGACGAACGCCCGACGCTGTTTGCCGGACCCCCATACCACGAATTCTTCGTCAGGATACCGAATAGCCTTGCGGATGAGTGAGGGAATGACCTGAGACTTTTCAGGCGACATCTCACAATGAGGACCGTACACGTTGTGGAAGCGCAGAATGCCGATGTCGAGCAACTTTTCCTTTCGGGCCAAATCACAACCCATTTCACCCATCAGCTTGCTCCAGCCGTACGACGATTCGGGAGACGCGGGATAGGCATCTTCCTCCTTAAACGGCGGAGGGTTCAATTTGCTCTGCCGTTCGGCGGGATAACTACACGCGGTACCAACATACACGTATGAGGAGATTTTGTTGGCAACGGCCGCTCGTAACATATTTGAGTCGATGATCAGGTTGGTGTTGAACAACGAGAACTGATTGCCGAACACATAATTGATGCCGGCAACCACGTCAGCCAGGTGATAGACGATGTCCTGTCCTTCCGTCGCTTGTTCACAGTTCCGGTAATCAGCGAGATCGAGTTCCAAGAACCGATGCTCCATATCAATGACCGGCACACCGTTTTCCCCAAGCAAGTTCGTTTTCTTCCCGCGCCACAGATTGTCGGCTACGGTCACCTGGGCGCCGGCGGCGGCGAGCCGCGCCACGAGGTGAGACCCGATCTGACCAGCCCCTCCGGTGACGAGTACACGTTTGTTTTTCCAGTACATGGTGTTCCCTTTCTCACAACTATACGGTTTCAGTCCCGTATGATACCCGAGTGTGTCTTCTTGAGATGATCAGCGACGCGCAAGGCCATGGCGACGATGGTCAACGTCGGATTGGCATGGCTCGACGTCGGAAATACCGAACTGCTGGCGACAAACAAATTGTCGACGCCATGCACTCGGCAGTGTTCATCAACCACCCCCTGCGCAGGATCAGCCGCCATGCGCGTGGTCCCAATATGATGCCCCAGGACGGCTTTCACATCGTGCATCAATTGCGGCACGTCATCCCCGAGATACGTTAGATAGCCGCAGTCCTGCCTCCGAAGCTCTTGATCCAGAAGCCGGTGCGCTCGCTGCACGCTCTCCCGATCCTGCGCTGTCACCTGAAAGTGAAGCCGTAATCGCGGCATCCCCAATTCGTCCTGCACATCATCCAGGGTCACGCGATTGTCCCGATGCACAATTTGCTCGCTCTGAAAATAGAGATAGTATGTGTTCGAACGGGACCGCATGAGCAGCGAGGGAATACGTCGCCGCTGGAGTAAGCGCTTTCGGCCAAACTTGGGAAGCACCGAAAGGGCTTGAGGCGATCCCATCAAGATGTTCTTCAAATGCCGCCAATACAGTGCGTACTTGCCCGTTCCCAGTTCCTCTTGCTGCCTTCCGCCCAACAGCCGTTTGAGCAGGAACGTGGCCGACAACACGGCGTTTCCGTGACCGGGATCTCCGAGCAGCGGCCGATCGAGAAGCATATACAGATTCAAGAGTTCGTGACGTCGCTGAGCAGCCTCTGAAAACCCGATCCGTCGCCTGCAGAAGACTCCTTGCGGATCGGCTTCGTATCCGAACATCACCTCTTGCCCAGCCGTGAGCGTGACGCTCGCGATCACCCCATGAATGTGGGACATGTACCCGCGCCCCAGCCAGTCCGAGTGGTTGCCGATCCCTCCCTGATGCACGCTCCGTGATGCCAGGAGCAGCCGCGTAGTCTCCAGCCCCCCCCCCGCCAGCACGATAGTGTGCGCGCGCACATGAAAACGACGCCTCGCGAACGTCGCCACTTCAACCGACTCGATTCGGGTCCCGTCCGGCGAGGGGTGCAATTCAACTGCAGGCGCGTGCAGCAGGACACGCACATGTTTCGCCTTGGTCAGATCGGATCGATACACCTTGCCAAATTGAGTCGGCGGACTCCATCGCTCGAGACTTGAGGTACAGACATCTCCATCCTCAAAGCCAGGCAACATCGTGGGGAATGCACCGGGAAGCGCTGAAGCAACGTCGTAGTCGTATGCCCCACACTCGCAGTACACATGCGCACGTCGATAGTAATCGTGCATCTCTTTCTGCGAAAACGGCCAGCCGCTGTACGACACCCAGTCGCGTCGATCAAAGTCGAGAGAATCGAACGGGAGACAACGTCCCCCCCACAGCGAAGTGGTGCCTCCGAGTTGGCGATACCGGGCTTGATCCAAGGGGACGTGGCGGACCGAATCGTTGAGTGCCCCCTGATAGAGCGCTTGACTCTCGCCGGCACGTGTCTTCCCCCCGGCCTCCAGGAGAATGATGCTCTTCCCAGTCGCCTCGAGTTCTTTGGCCAGAGTGATACCAGCAGCCCCTGCCCCCACGATGCAGACGTCCGCCGACAGCATCTGTCCATCTGGGACTGTTTTCGCGTCAAGCAACATGGACGCACCTCAGAGTTTCTTCGATCGCACCGAGATTTTCGCGCAAATGCGTCCGGCATCCCATGCCGGCCAACATCACCCCAACCTCCGGGCGTTGAACGAGCGGCCGGAATGCGGCGGATACGGACCCGGCAGCCATCGCGTCATGGGACAAAATCTCGCGCGCAATCACGCCGACGCCGAGCACACCTGCACGTTCCAGGAGCGGCAGGGCCGATTCAATTCGACTACGGTCGAGGGGAACTTGCACGCAGGCGACGCCCGGGTGCTCGACCCATGAATCGGCATCCTCCAATGAACGGCAGGAGACTCCGAAGTGACGCAGCTTCCCGTCTGCCCTCAAACGCAACAAGAGTTCAAACACCTCATTGCGCTGGGGAAGATCAACCGGAGGATTGTGCAAGAGGAAGAGATCGATGCGATCCACGCCTAAGCGCCGCAAACTTCCTTCAATCCGGCGACAGAGATAGTCCGGATTGAAACACTGCCCCTCCTGACAACGCCGAGTGCGTGTTGTGGCCCCACGGGCGGACGGCCAGCGCCGCAGCAGAACATTCAGGACCGGCTTGACCATGCGAACAAGGCCTTCCACCGGACCAACTGTTAAACCTGCTTTGGTGCAAAGAATCATCCCGTCGCCCTGATCACGATAGACACGCCCGAGCAGTCGCTCGCTATCACCTTGTCCATACACGTCCGCCGTGTCGAAGAAGGTAATGCCGGAATCTCTTGCTGCACGGAGCGTCGCCTCGATTTCGCCGGGCGAATGGCGGGTCGCCAGTGAGGCGATCATCGAGCACCCGAAACCCAACAGAGAGGGAGTCAGATCCGAATTACCGAGCCTGCGATACTGCACAATCAGCTCCCGTCCTCAGGAGATCCGCATACCGCGCCCCGGTCAGACCCGCAATAGTCTCCCAGGAGATCTCAGTCGCGGCCGCTCGGACATTCGCACTCATGCGTGAGTACAACGCTTCATCTCTCAGCAGTCGCACCATGGCTTTCGCCAACAAGTCTGGATCCTTCGGAGGCACGAGCAATCCCGTCGATTCATCCGTCACCACTTCATCAAATCCACCGACCCGGGTGGCGATCACCGGCTTCCCGAACCCGAACGCCGAGGCGAGGACCCCACTGTTCCATCCATTTTCATACGGCAGAACGAGAAACCTGGCGGCGGTGAAGTAGCCAGCCATTTGTGCAAAACTGGCATATTCCGGCACCAACCGCACGCGCTCCTGCAGCCCCAACTCCTCCACCTGACGCTGCAAGGGAGCGATATCCATCAAGGGTTTTCCGACGATCAAGATCAGCGTGTTCGGGACCTGCCGAATGACTTCCGGTGCGGCAGAGAGCAGCGTATGGATGCCTTTTCTCGGCTCAATCAGACCGAAGCAGAGCACGACATGAGCGCCATCCGGAACGTTCGGCGACTCTCGCGCCGCATGCGTTCGCACGAACGCGGTCAGGTCAGCGATCGGTAGCACCGTGATCCGTTCGCGCGGTACCGAAAAATGTTCGATGACCAGCGGCTCATTCTGTTTGGCATTGAGAAATACATGCCTCATGCGGGCGTAGAGAAAGCGAAACGCCTTGATGTGATACGGTCGCAACGAGTTGGGTAAGACATCCTGCGGGGTATACACAAATGTGGCCTGACTCATGACTCTCAAGATCATCCAGAGCAGAATATACAGAGCCGGATGCTGGGCCCCCTGAAGGTGAATGATCTGCGGCTGAAACCTTAGGCAATACCAAAGCCACTTCAACAGCCTGACCGGTCTGGGTCGGTATCGATCAAACACCTCGAGCGCCCTGTACCGTTTGGGATAATCCGCCAATTCAAATCCCAACCCGGTCACAAGCGCTACGCAATGCCCTCTGTCTGCCAGTGCGTTGGCTAGGTTATGGGTATATTGCACCGTGCCGGCCCTGGGAGCCGGGGCGATGAACATAACGCGCAATCCGTCGGTCGCTGTTCCCATTTCTACTGCCGCCTTTTCTTGTACATCATGCCGCGCACGGATTGCTCCACCACACCCGGTCAGAACGTCGCAACCAGCCGTAAGCTCACTTTGTTGGCGAGGCGATTCGCCGAAGTCCCCAAAATGTCTTCCCGTTGATCGAACATGTCATACCCCAGTCGCGTCACAAACCAGGAGGCGGGGGTATACGAAATGCCGACGTTCCACTTCAGTGTGTGCACGGTCAAATCGTCCGAGCTGGTGCTCGTCAAAACCCAGGTCAACCCGGCATCGAACAGAAAGTCATTCGCAAGACGAATTTTCGTCGAGGCTCGGATGAAATCTCCGACAAGCGGTTGACTCAGGCCTCCCGACGGAGGAAACACATCGCGCATATAACCAATCTCGTACAAGGCGTTGCCGATCGACTTCTTGATGGAAGCCTGCGCAAGCACTTCGATCGTGGAAGGGTTAGGTTCCACGCGTACCGCTCCAATTGTTCCGCTCACGACCAACGTTTCCGACAGATCGAACTCCTGAGCAAGGAGAGCAGAATGAGACTGAAAGTCCCGCCCCTGGTCGAAGTCAAAGAAGCGAAACCGGTACTTCAGCGTGGTCCGCCCCCACTCAGTTTCCCGTACTCTTGCCCCTATCTCACCTTCGTGAGTCATACTGTTGTTGGCACCCGGCGTCTCAGTGGACCAGAGAAAGTTGGCATAGTTGGCCAGTAGATCCACCGACGGCGTCAGACGATGTCGCATCATCAAGGCGCCGAGATTGATTGAGGTTCGTCCAAAGGCGCCCATGACCCCGGGTGTCACTTGCTCAGTAGGATCCTGAAACGACTCGAACCGTTCAAACAACGTTACCGTCGTCCGATCGCTCAGATTCCACAATCCGAACAATTCTCCGTTCTGCCGCGACACGGCGCGGTTTTGATTCGTGTTGTTCGCATATACTCTGGACTCTATCGAATAATCAGCCGTCAGCTGCCCATCCCGTCCCGAGGTGGTGTATCCGAGTCCGGGTGCAATCTTCGTGATGAAATCGGTTCCGCGATTCTGAGCCGTAAAAAACACATTGTCCGTATACTGCTCGGTGACGGTGAGGCGTGGCGTAACCCCCTCCCGGCGAGTCGGAACACCCAGCAATAGTTTCTCGGAGGTCGGCATTCGCTCATACCCCATTTGATTCTGCCAGGATGGCAACTCGCCGAACTCTCGCTTCGGCCGAACAAACTCCCCGCTGTCCGGTTCCTCCGCCGAGACTATCGACGGAGTCAGCCAGGGCCACGCCGCCAATGCCATCCCCACCATCGGAAGACGCAACCAACGGAACACCACATCGACCAGCACGTTCCCACCGTTCAACACGGTGTCCCGCCTGCTGCTGCCTTCCACGGCTGTCATCAGGCCCTGCATTCTCTGTAACACGCGACTTCGCTTTCGTCCCGGAGTTGTGAGTGATCGTCGCGGCTACGGAACGATCACCGTATCTCCAGGCCGAAGCATGACATTCTGGTTACTATCTTCACCCTGCACAAACTTGCTGTAGTTGAATGGAATCCGCTGCTCTCCGCTTCGGCCAGGATTCACGATGAAAATCTTATTTCGCGAAGCAAACGTGGTCAGACCGCGCGCCATCGCCAACGCTTGAATCACGGTGACCGGGCCCTTCAAATCAAACACACCAGGCTGCATGACTTCGCCCAGGACGAAGATGCGGAAACTGTGCGTGGCCTCCAAGATCACAGTGACCTGCGGGTCCTGGATGTGCTGCTTGAGCTGTTTGTTGATCCGCTCCTCGATTTCTCCCAGCGTAAGTCCCTTTGCCTCAATTTCGCCGATCAATGGATAGTTGATCTTTCCGTCCGGACGGACCGTGACAATAGTCGAGAGCTCCTTGTGTTTCCAGATGAAGACATTCAGCACATCCCCTGCCCCCAACCGGAACGGGCCACTCCAGCCCATTTCCGGTGTCGGCACCAACGCCGCTTCGGGCTCAGATGCCTGTGCTCCACCCGCAAAACACAACGCCATAAAGAGAACCACCCAGATCGTGCGAAGAATTCGTTGCATGACTCGCCCCTCCGTAACGTGAACTTAATTGGTCTTACTGAGTAACATCGGCACCGTGCGCATCAGCCCGGTGGCCATCACCGCGGCCCGGCACACCAATAGGAATGGTGCAGCCAGCCGCAATCCAGAATCCTCACGCGGCAACTGCCATAGAAACGGAGCCGCCGTGGCGGCAAACAGACCGCCGGCAAGCCCAGCCACAGACGCGGCATGGGGGACAACCGGACTGAGGACTAGCGCGCCGGCACCCAACACCACCGAACCGATCTGCAGTTTCAGCGTTTGAGGGGTGTAGGAATCACGGATCGCTTTCCCTGGGAACCGCTTGTACACCATGACTCGCCAATAGGCCCGACTGTGTTTCTTGCGAAGATACTGCGTGAGGGTCGACGGATGTTGATGATAGATAATCGCTGCCTGGTTAAATTTGATCTTATAGCCGGCTGTGGCGACCCGGTACGAAAGATCTGTGTCTTCGTTGTCGGCGACGGGAAAGCTCGTGTCGAACCCACCGATCGAGCGGAAGACTTCGCGTCGGAATCCCGCAGAGTAGGAAAACACTACGTCCACATATTCTGCCGCAGCCAGTTGACGATACCGTGCCTCAAATTCGGCCTGTGCAAACCTCGCGACGAGACTTCGTTGCTTCGTCTTGTACGCGCCCTTGACAGCGGCAATTGCCGGTGACTGAAAGGGCGCGACCATCTCCTTGATCCAATCGACATGCGGCACACAATCGGCGTCGGTAAATAGCAGAAACTCTCCTTGAGCGGCTTCTGCTCCAAGATTCCTGGCCGCCGCCGGGCCTCGATGGGCCTGACGAAGCACGCGCACCTTGGGCTGCGCTGCCCCCCAGTCTGTCACATGCCGCTCGATATATTCAGGCGTACCATCTGTGGATTCGTCATCGACAATGATCAGTTCGACTTCGCCTGCCGGAAAGGACTGCTTCGCAAAAGCGTCCAGGCCGTCATGAATTGTCTTCGTGGCGTTGTAAGCCGGGATGACAACCGATACACGTATTCCCATGAGTACCTCACTTCCGATCTGGAGCAGCGCAAGCGGTGTGCGAACACATCGCTTCACACTAAAAACCACCGCCGCTCATAACCACCGCCCGGTGGCTTGCCTACTGAATCACGCCTTTGCCCTCGCCATGGTTCCAATCGCAATGGCCATCGGCAATGTCAGCCAAATCTCACGCACCATCGGAGTGATCATGAGGAACGCCATCTGCCCGAAAATGATACTGCACATCAGAATAGCGTACGGCCGCAATTCCGGGTGTGGTAGGCCGCGCTTCGTGGACATCAGTGCCCAGAGCCACAACCCCAGAAAGGCGACAAGCGCGAACACACCCAGTTCACTCGCCACTTCCAGAAAGACATTGTGAATCGTGGATGGATGGGAAGAGTGATTTGCCCAAGCCGGTAAGTATTTTGTGTAATGCCAAATGGACTGACCGAAACCGACACCGAACCAAGGATGGGCACAGAAAAGCCTCCAGCCCCCGACGATCGACTCCAAGCGAAACTCCCAACTTCCGCTCGCTTCATTGACATCGGCTTTTCCGAAGAGCCCACCGCTTTCTATGGCATGTACTCCGGTCGAGAAAGACTCTGAAATTGCCTGATAGCTCAGGAACCCTGTGAAAACCAACAACGCCCCAACCGGGAGCAACATCCGGACGGCGCGGGAATGAAAGAACACTGCGACGACCGACATCACCACAAATCCGATCATTGAGCTTCTGGCGAACGTGTAGAACCAAGCGTATCCCATCAGCGACAACATGCCTCCAAGCATGATCCGTATCGTGATGCGCGATTCCGTAAGACATAAAAATGCGGTACAGGGAATCGCCATGAGAAAAAAGCTGGCCAGCATAATCGGGTGCGACGTCGTGCCTTCAGCGCGAATTTTTCCGTCCAGGATGGCGCTGAGCGTCCCATCCACACCACCTTCGCCGGGTTGACCGAGATTCTTCCGCCAGTCGCCCGGCATCACAAACCCGTAATGCACCTGCGCTGCAGTGATCAGCGCCTCTCCGAGGCCCGTGAAGGCAATGACCCACAGCAAGCGGCGAAAGTCCTCAGGCGTGCGATTGAACGTAAGAGTCAAGAAGAAGAGTGCCCCATAGACGGGAATCTTAGCCGCCTCTCCAGGCAGACCGCGCAATCCCTCGGCAAGCACCAGGGAGACGATCGAGGCCAAAAAGAACACGCCGGCCAGGTAACCGGCAGGCCATCGCATGACCAGCGGCCACGGCCCTCGATGAGTCAGCGCGTTGAAGGTCACCATGCCGATGGTCAAGGGGGTGATCAATTTGGTGACGGTAATGCTGCTAATCAAGTCGACTTGTACGGGAATGGTCGCCACCAGGATATAGTAGGGAAACGCCACCGATGCGGCCATCGTGCCGAAGGCGGTCCCTGCGATCAGGATCGCCAATGCCTTTGTCGAAAGCGCGAGCACGGACGCTCCCAATGCCGCTCCAATGAATGTGGGCGCTGCCAGAGCGCCAAGATTCGGCCTCATGCGCCTCGTATCCATTCCGCCAGGGGGCTTGGTCTGCGTTTGGACGACGACAGAAATCCCAGGGCGAATCCCAGAATGACGACGATTGCCAATGACTGAAGCAGGCGGGCGATCAGGGTGGTCCATGCGGCCCCAAGCGCACCATATGCCGGTATGAGAAACATTCCGGCGAGAATCCACCCCAGCAACGCGAAGCCTTGGATCAGGCCAAACCACTGAGGGCGGTTCATTGTGTACAACACCAAATACAGCGGATGAGTCACCAACGTTCCCAGCGTGCCGAGGAACAGCACCTGAAAGATCAATATTGTGCCTTCATACGCAGGGCCAAATAAGGCCAGCACCAGCGGACGGGCAACGTACAGAACCGGGAGGAGGGCCACCGCAATCAGCGCATAGAGCGGGAACGACCGCTGAACGTAGGATCGACACTGGTCAAGCCCGGTGAGCTGGGTCACTTTCGGCAGTAAGGTTGTCACCAGACTGACCGTCAAAAAATCGACCCCCATGAGCAATGAGGATGCAGCTCCATAGAGCCCGGCCTCACGGGCACCGGCCAGATAACTTAGCACCGGCACTCCGAGATTGATCTGCAGAATAAAGAAGAGACTCGCCATGGCGGGCCACTTGCTAAACCGAAGCAGCTCACGCACCAGTGACTTGTCGAGCCGGTACATCGACAGATGAGGACGCAGGAGCCAGAGGCCTCCTACAGTACACGCGTAGTAGAACAACACATGCATTCCCATCACAGACCCCAGCGACAACCACCCTGCCCAGAGCAATAGTGGGACACTGGCGATACGTAGCAAGTTGACCAACGCGACCATCCCACCATAGACCGCAAACTCCTCACGCGACTGCCAGACACAGAGCGCAAAACTCCAGAGCGCCGCTCCGAACGACCCGATCAGACCCAATACCACTGGCCACACGTAGTCCGAGCGATCAGATACGACATTGGCAAAATAGACGCTCCCAGCGATACCCAACACGACGACCGGAAGACCGAGCATCACTCGCAGCGCAAGTGCATTACTGAGTACTTCAGCAGCTTTAGGAGGATCGGATTGCCGATACATGGAATAAAAGCGCACCACGCCGGGACTGAGCCCGTCCCCGAGGATATCGTTCCCAAGAATCAGGATCACAATGAAGAGGGAAAACAATCCAAACTCTTCCGGTCCCATTCGGCGCGCGACGATTAAGCTCATCGCAAACCCCAGGCACGCCCCGGTCATCTTTCCGGCAAACACCAGCGCAGTCTGCTGCGTCAGAGCCTTCATCCCGGACCATCTGTTTCGCATACCGGCCAACACCAACCTCTATGTGCACACAGGACAAGGAGTACGCATACGACTTCCCCACCACAATAATCGCAGACACCGCGAGATCACGATCGCACCTCCGTGCCTCGAGGTATCAACGCCCCGGCGGTGCGGGTCACGTCCGCTGACCAGTGCGCCACACAATGCTCCAATCCCTTCGTAATCTCACCAGGCTGATATGGCACCAAATCCAGCAACAGCGAGGTATCCGCCTGCCAATGTTTGGGGTCGCCTGGCAATTCTCGATTCAGCGTCACAATCGCTTTCTGGTTCCCGACCAAACGTGTGACGATCTCCGCCATGGTTCTGACCGACGTAGACACCCCCGAGGCAATATTGACCGCCCAGAATCCCTTCGGCTGCCGCTCTGCAATCCCAAGGAAGTACCGACAAATATCGTCGATATGCAGGAAATCACGAGTTTCGGTCCCCGTACCCTGGATGGTCAGATAAGGATTGTCGTCAATCGCCTGCCGAAACAGTTCCCATACCAACAACCGCTGCTGAGCGGGTCCGATTGTGGAGAACAGTCTGGCCGTCACCACATTTAGGCCGAAACATTGCGCATACTCCTGCGCCAACTGCTCACAGATGACTTTGTGAAATCCATATGGTGAAATCGGGCGAAGGCTCGCGCCCTCGGTAACTGGGAGCAGAGTCGGATTGCCATACACTGAAGCGCTGGACGGAAAAATAACCAACGGATCCACATCGGATTTTCGAACCGCCTCCAGTACCGCACCCCAGGTCTCGACGGCCTTCAGAAAATCTTCTCGAGGTTGCTGAAAAGAGCGCCCTACCGAGGCAGAACCGGCGGCATGCACCACCACATCTGGGGCATACCCATTTACCGCAGTGATGAATTCCGGATGGTCCAGGGCGCAGTGTGTGAATGCCATGCCTTCGATCGGTTCGCCACGCTTCGATTGCGCAACGCCCAACACCTGGTGTCCTCTGCTGAGGGCGTATCGAACCATGCTGCTTCCCACGAACCCATGACAGCCTGTAACCAACACTTTCATATCCGGCTCACTTCCTGTGAGAAACACGTGCTTTACCGCAAGACCGCCAATTCCGAACCAGACTACTGGCCTATCATTTGATAATGAAGCAGCTACCCATCGGCGTCTCATAAAAGAGGGAACAGTCGATATCCCGTACAAATTCATCCACGGCCCGTTTCGCTCCTGGAAACACGCTATATCCGTAGTCATCCACGACGATGACGCCCCCTGGCATCAGCCTGGGATAGAAAAATTTCAGGCTGTCCAACGTGGGCTGGTACAAATCGACATCAACGTGCACGAATGCAAATCGTTTGTGCTCCACCTCGGGGAATCGATCGGGGATCCATCCCTTGTAAATTTCAATGAAGTCGAACCCCACGAGCGCTTTCTTCAAGTCCTCAATGGTGGAGGAGAACCAATTCTTTTCAAATTCGGCTTCTTCTTTGGTCTGCCGTGCATAGTCGGAAACGTCTTCACTGGTTTTGTCCGACAGTCCGCCTTCGAATGAATCAAAAATGTGGAACGACCGCGAAAAATTGTGACGCGCGAGAATTTTCGAAATGATGTAGGCCGAATGCCCCTTCCAACATCCACACTCCGCAAACTCCCCGTCGATATTCCTGCGCGCAGCCAATTCGACCATTTGCTGCAGGCTAAACAGGCGGCATTGCAGCGGGAAGTTGTCCACCCATTCCATCCCCGACTTGACAAGACCTTCCCGATAGAGCGCCATTCGCGGATGGTTCTGCTGAAAGTATTCCAGCGTGTTCTTGTCGAAGAAGACGATGTCCGTATCGCGCTTCTTCTGGTGAAACTCGGCTTGGAGACCCAGCATGGCAAATCCCTTCACAAGCGATGTCTTGAGTATCTGCTTCACAACAACCTCCCACCTTCCGTCATGACTTACAGGCGATCTCGCTAAGTTGGCGTCTGAAATCTTCTTGGACCGAACGCGCCCTATTCCGATCCGGCCGAAGGTTCACCAATCTGTCGTAGACCTGATACGTCCGCTCAGCCATGGCAGCCAAGCTGAGATCCTGCAGAATTTTGGCTCGGGCCTGTAGGCCCACCCCTTTGAGTTGCTCAGGTTGTTCTCTCAGTCTGAGCAACGTCTCGGTGAGAACTGGCACGTTGTCCACGGGTACCAAATAGCCTGTCTGGCCGTCAGTGATCATTTCGGAGGCGCCGCCCACATCCGACGCGACCACGGGCTTTCCCATCGCCATGCCTTCGAGCATCGTAAAACTGAAACTTTCGGCAAACGACGGCGCCACCAACACATCCAAGGCAGCAAATACCGCCGGAATCTCCGCCAACGAGACATGGGCCATCAAAACGGCCGAGGTCAGTTCATGCCTTGCGATATAATCAATCAGAGTCTGGCGATAGGACTCGAATCCGGGCAGCACAGTGCCGACAATCACGAATCGACTACGCGGATACCGGTCAAGAATCGCGCGAGCCGCCGTCAAAAAGTTCAGGTGACCTTTCACCGGATGAATACGCCCGACCATTCCGAACACGTAATCGCCGCCGGCAGCAAAACTCGACACGGATGAGGGTGCCAGCGTCCGAGCAGGATCAAACCACGCAGTGTCGATGCCATTGCGTATGGCGACCACGGGGGGATCCTGCTTCCCCATCCGCAACTCCGTGCCGATTGCAACGGAGTCGGTGATAACGGCATCCAGTCGCCGAAGAATCATTCGATCGATCCATGGATACACGGTGGCGCGCCACGAGCCCTTCGCAAAATTCACCCATCCGAGAAAAGAGGCAACAACAGGCCGCCCGGTCAGTCTCGCACTGAGAATACCGATCAGATCGGAACGGTGATCCAGCGCGTGGATCACATCGGCTTGGTATTGTTTGATCAACGCGCTCACGGCGAAGACATCACGTAGATTGAACGGATTGCCGATAGGAATCGTGACGTACTCGAAGCCCGTCTGTTTCAATTCCTTCAGCCAAGTGGTTTCCCCGAGTGCCGGATTCACGATACACACCAACAGACAGCGCACTTTCTTCGGGTCAAACCCTTTTAAGAGCGAGAGCAGATAGGTCTCCCCTCCAGTCATGCCTGTGATCCCACGGCAGTTGCGAATGATCAGAACACGAATTGGGTTCATCTAAAGCTCCACACCGAAGCACCACTTGTCTCCAGCATCATCACGAACGTCTCCCTCGATAGAGCCCATATATGGCAGCGAGGTCTTTAACCGGTGACAGCCTCAACCAACGATTTCCCCCAACGCTGTGCGATGCCACCCACCGACTCGCCAACTCGCGCAGTCCGGCCGTCACCAACACCGTCATAACCGGAATCGTAGGAATGCTGTATCGAATCGTGGAAAAGGTGACGGCGTGAGCCGCGACCAACACAAGGATCGGTACGACCAAAACGAGGAAGACTTCTTCCCGACGCTCGGCGTACCGGATACCAAGGAGAGCGAGCGCCAACGACACCGTCTGAAACACGACGATGTACGATTGCGCCCAACGATTGTCGGGGAGAAAGATTCGAAACCAGAATCGAAACATTTTTCTGACGGTGAGCAGCGCACTCTCGAATGGATGGTCGACAATCTCCCGCCACGCCGCGTGAAGAAATGCACGATCTTCCTCGACTGTGATCTGGACCGGATGAGTCGCAGAAGGCGCCGTCTGGTGATTCGATACCCCCATGAGTCTGTGAACGGAACCCTCCGTCTTTGCCATCACGGCACCACGCAGGTTATCCAAGTGCTCACGGGTGGCCGTATCAACCTCCCAATCCTCCAGCCCTTCACTCACTGTTTGATTACCCAACCACAGTGCATAGCCCCCACCCGTAGCCACCACCACGAGTTGACCAGTCAATCGATGGTTGCGGAGTGCCCAAGGCGTGAGCACCAGAAGGCATGCGATGGACATCGCTACCGAGACGGAGAGCGCATAGACGGGGGCTCTTCGGAACTGGTAACACGCGGCGGCGACCAGACAGGGCCAGAGACTTAGCGCCACCGGCTTCACCAATGCTGTTCCGGCAATCAACACACCGACCGCAACAAACGCGGTCAGGCGCCGTGTCTGCATGGCTGCGCCCCATGCAGCGATCGACGCCGTGAACACGAACGTGAACAGCGGCTCAGTCAGAAACCGAAGGGTGTAATAGGCGGAGAGCGGATGAAGAGCAAACAGGACCGCAGACACACATCCCACCGTCGGGCCGAACTGCCGCGTTCCAATGTACACAATCAGCATAGCCGTCATGGAATCCAAGACCGCTTGAGCGAGAAGCACCGCGATCTCGTTGTGCTCGCCGAACAGCTCGTAAACCGCCGCAAGGAACGCGGGATACGCCGGCGCCCGCCAGAGAATGGCCTCGCTTTCTGGCTCAGCCACAAAACCGTGTCCATGGGTCAGATTTGCAGCAATCTCCGAGTACACATCCGCCCGCTTGATTACGTGCACCGACGAATCGATCAGCAGCGCGACACCGGTGCGCAGGATCAAACACACGGCAAAGAGTGCGCACATGCAGAGCCATCGTGAAGGCCGGTTCAGCGCCATCGACACACTACTTTCCGCCTTTAAACGAAGCGTGTTTCAGATACTCCGAATTCTCAAGAACTGCCCGCTTCCAGGCGCGTTCCTCATCGGGATAGACACCCAGTCGCGGGACTTCGTAGAAATCTTGGGCAATCTTAAAGTGTGCGAGGGTGACGGCGTGAACTCGGTCAAATCGGGGCAGCACCTCGCGAAAGACTTCCTCAATGATTCGCGCGCGACTGCTGCGTCCATCCCCGAGTATGCCGAACTCAGGAAGGAACAAGGGTCGCTGCGTGACGCTCCCCCAGGCCGCATACCCAGGGGCCAAGGCCTCCGTAATCGAGGTGCGCAATTCTTGCTGCCGGAGCTTCGGTGGGATGCGTGGGTCAATAAAATAGGCGCTTTGACCTACCCACTCGATATACTCATCGCCGGGATAGAAGAATTTCGGGTGCAACCAGGCGTTATAGTCTTCATGGTTCGGATTCATGTAGTGCGAACCGGCGTACATAAACCAGGTAACGTTCTGAACCTCTTCTTTCCGAAACAATTCGATGACATGCACGAAGGCGTCTCGAATTCGCTCCGGCCCATCCGGCCACGTCGGATCACCGTACAAGCGACAGAGATGCTCGGTATCGTCAAGGCGCTCCCCGCCCTGCTTACCGAACACCATCATGCCCTGATAGTTGAACTCGCTGAACAACGTGAGCATGATCGGATGTCGGAAGGCTTTAATCTGACGAGCCACGGTCACAATGTATGGGTCAAAATCTCCCTTCAGCAGACGCGCAACCGTAACCGTCGGTTTCCTGAACCCATACCAAAATAGGGTAGAGTCCCAGTCACAACACTGAATGGCCCACGCCACTGCCAACACCCCGCCATGCTTGTGCAGTTCACCTGCCAATTGAAGAGGGCTAATCGAGGCAGACTCCAATGGATCTGCAAAGGTGCGCAGACGCGGTGAGGACGAGTTCCAATCATCGTCGGAAACCCAATCGTGAAAGGTAAAGACAATCGCTGGGACATGCCCAGTTTTTGAAACGAAGTCGCGATGATCATCCAGAATCGGACCGATGCTGTACATGCCGATATAGGCGCCATGGCTGGGAGCCTCAAGCGAGACTTGGGCTGCGGATGATTTCCAGCCAGCTTTCGGCACGGTCACATCGCTTCGACACCCAGTGGTCGCTTCTGGCATCGATGCCGCACTGGCCTGTGCGGCATAGAGAACGAGGCCCGCCGCGACCGACAGGATCAGCCCAAAACTCTCCCTGCGTATTGAGAAATCGTTACGCACCCACAGGCCTCTTGCCGAGTTCTACAATCTGTAGATAGCCATACCGACGAAGGGAGGGAATCGATCCGGCTACCTGATCACAGCGGAGGAGCAACGACGTCATCCACGGGAGGCGTTTCTTAAACACATAGAAGTCGAGCAGGCGGAAGAACAACAAACTTGGGAAGTGGATGGTGCAGTCGCCGGGGAACGCACGTTGCAATGTCGCAATATCCTCTCGTGTCAGGGGGTGTTCATGCTCGTCGCTGTATTGCGGAACACCAAGACGCCCACACACCTTGTTTCGTGCAAACATCAACAGCGGATTCAAGGCGGAGTTTTCGATAAACACTGCCCTCCCACCTGGTTTCAATAGACGCTCGATCTGCCGGCTGGCCCTGGGAAGATCCACGTGGTGCAAGACGAACGTCCCAAACACGAGGTCGAAACTCGCATCCGGGAAATCCAGTTCCTCAAACGGCTTGCAAAGAAACGTCACATTCACGCCGTTGACCGCCGCCAGCTTGCCTGCTGTCTCAAGTTGGCCCACTGCCGTATCGAAGGCCGTCACCGTCGCACCGCGTTTTGCGAGCATCACCGATGTGTGTCCAGGACCACAGCCGCAATCCAGAAGCACTTTCCCTTTCACATCACCAAGCAAGGCCAACGCATAGGCATAGAGGTCGTACAATCCCCATAAGGTGAGCCAGTAGTCATAGGGGGCATACCACCCGTCTTCCCGAACAAACCCCTCCACAGGAGCCGCCATCTCATTCACCTGCATGACTCCCGCTCCTCCCACGCTCGACTTGCTCATACTCCCTCCCTCCCACCAGCCGCCAACCACCGCCCGTAGATCCAGTCCGGAATGATATACCGTCGCTTGTTCAGCACGAGGCCCAACAAGTGCCCACCGGCCGCCTCAATCGTCCTGATTGTTCTTGAGGCCGCCACGGAGACCGTGCGCTCTGCTTCGATCACCAAAACCGTACCGTCGATTCCCGCAATGGCCACACGCATCTCCGGGAACGATGTCAACGCTGGTCCATCGATGAGAACCAAATCGAAACGGTCGCGCATGGTCTTCGCGATCTCTCCCACAGACTCGGCAAACTCCAGGGCTGTTCCATTCCTATGCCGAACCAGCAGACAATGGAGATGCGGATGGTCAGTCGGCTCGGGGACATCGGGCATCGAGTGGCCAGGCGCCGCTGCTTGTGTCATGTCGACGGCGACCTCGCTCACACCAGACTTCTCCTGGCCAGCCGCCTCGAAGCGAATGAGCAACACACGGAACTTTTGATCGGCGAGCACTCCTGCAAGTGCACCGGCCACATATGAACGGCCCTCGCCATGGAGAGCACTGGCCACCAGAACTGTTCGCAAGCCCCGTTCGTGGTACGAACGGATGATCTGTTGAGCGGTGTGCCGCAATTCGAGGTCACAACTCCCTGTATCGGAAGTGCCGGGACGGACAAGCGGAAGGGCGGCAAGCACAGGTTTGCCCAACGTGTCTTCAACCTCTTCCCGGGTCACAAACGTCCGGCGGAGATATTCCGAGGCATAAGCGAATCCGAATCCACCAACTACGCCGATCAATAATCCGATCAGAATGTTGAGGAATTTACGGGGTCGAATGGGTGTTTGAGGAGCCGTCGCATGCTCAATCGCGTTGACGTTCGAGATTCCCTTTCGGTCCAACACTTCATTGATCCGCGACTCTTCCTCCTTTTTGAGATAGACGTCGAAGGCTTCCTGCTTCACCTTGACCTCGCGCATCAATCCCTGCAATTCCATCTCTCGCTGATCCAGAACGTTCAGCGAGTCTCGATACGATTTGAATTGCTTGGTAAGTTCCGACAGTCGTGGACGCAAACTCTCCCGGCGCCCTTCCTCCATCACCAACGTACGCTTCAATTCCTGATACGTCTGATTGACACCGGAGGTTGCAGCACCCGTGACTTTCGCACTCTCCGCTTGCAGACGCCCACGCACCGCGGCGATTTCCCGCACGAGTTCGGCTGCGGCCGGGCTGTCCGGCACATACTGCGCGTACTCCAACTCCATCTGCATCAACCGGTTCTTCAGTTGGTCCAGCATCGGATTCCGTTCCGAGACGTTCGTCAGCGGAATGGCTTCCTGTTGCCCGGCTAATCGCTCCTTTAACTTAGTGATGCGCACTTCGGTTTCAGCGACTTGAACCTGGCTTTCGCGGAGTGCGGCCTCAGTGTGCGTGACCTGCTGCAGGAGATGCCGCTTCTGATCCTCGATGGACACGATATTCCATTTGTCTTTGAAGGACTGCAGCCGGAGTTCGGCCTGCTGCAATTCTCCGCGCATCTGTTTTGTCTGCTCGTCGAAGAACTCCCGTGCACCTTTTCCTTTGCGGATCGACAATTGATGGTCCAGATAGATTCCGACCAAAGCATTCAGTGCATCTGCTGAAAAATTGGGATCAGGAGAATCCAAACTGGCTACGAACACATGCGTTTGCCGAACGCCTTCCACATTTAAATGAGAGCGAATCTGCTGCACGGCTTGATAGTGCAAATTCTCAGGTTTTGGTGCATACCCGATGGCCGCCAGCGCTTGAGCAATCGGCGGCAACCCGGCCAGTTGCTTCAAGACAGATTTCGGCAGATCGGCCACCCAGTCCCACCGTCCACGCATCGATGCCAGTACGCGTTCATTGCCGAAGTAATCAACGAGTTTGTCCAGGAGAATCGGACTGGTGAAGATTTGCACTTCGGTCGCCACATCGTCTTTTTGAGTGATATCGGACGGGGTAAAGACCTGGCCGGTCAAGGGCGTGCTCATGCTGAACGGAGTTCGCGCATTCTGAATGAGCAATCGGACCTCGGCGCTGTAGATATTCGTCATCAGAAACGAGCCGGGACCGGCCACAATGGTCGCGACGCCGATGATGGTCAGCAACATCCGTTTCTGACGAAACACGGTAATCAGGTGTTCTCTCAGACCAAACGCAGATCGGCTTGGAGCCTCAACGGATTTCGTTTCTGGAATCCCAGTCGGGTACGACACGGTCATTACACTCCTTTCAGCAACACACGAGCAGTCCGTATCAGGATGTACACATCCAGCACCAATGAACGCCGACGAACATACTCGAGGTCGTATCGGATCCACTCCGAGAAGCGATTGCGATTGCGCGCCTTCACCTGCCAGAGTCCGGTCAAGCCCGGACGAACCGTGAGCCTTGCATCACGCCACGTCGGACAGAATTTCATCTCGTCGTAGGCCAACGGACGAGGTCCAACCAGGCTCATTTCTCCCCGCAGCACATTCAACAGTTGCGGCAACTCATCGAGACTCGTTTTGCGGAGCAGTTTGCCGACCCGTGTGACGCGCGGGTCTTCTTCCAATTTGAACATCGGTCCGTCGACGCTATTTTTGGCTTTCAGGTCTTTTTGTCGCTGCTCCGCATCCGGCACCATAGTTCTGAATTTGTGCATCCAGAACTCCCGCCCGTCTTTCCCGCAACGTTTCTGCGAAAAAAATACCGGCCCGCGCGAGTCCAGCTTGACCGCGGCGGCAATCAGAATCATCAGGGGGCCGACCAGCACCAATCCGATTGCGGCACCGGTTCTGTCGACAATGGATTTGATAAGGCCGTAGACAGACCGACCCCACTTACCGCCCTCCCCTGTGGTCGAAGATCGCTGGGTGCGTCGGGAACGCGGCATCATCTTGATCGGAGAACCTTGCTCGGCCACACGACGGGATTCGTGCATTCCAGGCTCCACACTGGTCCAGTACATGCTTTGCAGTTGCATACCCTCAGGCACCGTCTCGTCCCCACCAACCACCGAATACTCCACCCTGGCGTTTCCTCGCACCCGCGTGCCTGGTCGCAACACGCTTTCCCTCACCAAACTCCCCTTCTCGAGGTACGACGTCGGTCCAATGACCGCAGGGCCTATCAGATGAACATGATCTTCCACGACACAGTTACGGCCAATCACAAGAGGCCCCAGCAAAAACGAATGCGGAGAAATTTCTGCATTTTCTCCGATGACGATCTCGTCCAAGCCACTCTTAGGGCTATCACCGCGAGGGGAGTGTTGCAGATTCTTCAGCAAGATCTCGCGATTCAACCAGAGATAATCCTCGGGGCTGGTAATGGCATGCACGCCGCTGTCGACTTCGTAGGCACGAACGACGCCTCCACGGCTTCTGACGAGCGGGACAAGTTGTTCGTTTACGTCAAAATATTCATCGCGCGGGATGTGCGAGAGCACGGACCTGTCGAATACGTACAATCCGCAGGGGGCGAGCTGACTACGACGATTTCTCGACCAATGGAGAATATTGACCCGCGACACAAGACCGGTTGGGTCGATTTCTACGCTTTCCAAGGTATCATCAGTACCTCCTCGACGCTGCGCAACCAACGTAATGCTCGCGCGATACTGGTCGTGAAGGCGAAATGCCGCCGTCAAATCAAGCTCACGCACATAGACGTTGGCATGCACACCGAGGAAGGTCGGTGTGTCGAGAAAGTCTTTTACGGCGTCCACACTGCCGGCAGTGCCCCGATAAACGCTTTCCGTCCGCCAGAGCACCTCCATGTTCTCGGATTGACCGGCCTGACGGACTGCCTCTCGTATGTGCGGGTCCTGCTCACAAGAAACGATTGCGACCTCGCGGATGCCGTGCCTTCTCAACATCAACAGGAGATGGTTAATCAGCAGCTCGTTTCCCACGGGAAACGCCAGCATTGTTCCAGTACCGGGAGCACCGTCCATGATCACAGCTTTCATGTGATGGGCTCCAATGTGGAGGCGAAACGCACAACCTGGGCAGCCTGACGAGCCTGAGGCTCTAGCCGATTCGGCGTATGTCCCCGCATGATGTTCGAGAAACTGCTCATGCCTGCACGCATCTGCATCTGTCCCCACTCAGCCACGTCGTCGTACACATCAACATTCATTTTCCCTGTCATTAATCAATGCGGACCGAAGGATCGTGTAGTCGAGCGAGAGTTCAGCGACCCGATGTTTGAGTCGCCGATTCTCCTGCTGCAAGGAACGTAAATGAAGCATTGGGTCAGGCTTTGGGACATCAAGCCTAGCTTTCCAACGATAAAAGGTGCTGACCGAAATGCCATATTTCCTGCACAGGCGTGTAACCCCGCCTTTCGAGTGTCCCTCTTTGAGGATTTGCTGCTTTTGCCGGTCAGTGAATTGAGAGCGCATCCTTTAACAATGTCCGATCGAGTCCATAGCTCAGAACGACGCTATCGTGAAACCGACAGCAATTTCCCCTGCATGACATTGCATGATTGCGAAATCAGACGATCCCATTCAGCACGAGAAGAATCGAATTCGACGCGTCTCTCGAAGCTCTCCGCTAGGCACAGCCATGAACACATCTCACTCCATGCCATCGGTCGGCGACAGCCTCGTTTCGGCGCGGGGCACTTATACAGTGTCGTGCGACAACACACATCGGATATTGGTGCCTATCAACCCACCGAAAAACCTGCCGGCAACTCGTACGTTTGTGCTGGTCACGGACCTCACGACACTCTTCGATCTGGAGCGACGAGAAATGCGTCCATTTAATTTCTCTGGAATTCTGAGACCGCGGGCGGCGCCTGACTCTCCAGCCTAGTAGGCACACCAGGGAACGCCCTCGTAGTTTGGACAAGCACTACAATTTCCGTGGACCGATTACTTATGCAGCAGAATATTTTCTTACGAGCGTTCGGCCTCACATCCAGGCATTCTCCAATGCGCGTCCGCACAGGCATCGTGCGGCGATTGGCCCTGCGCCAGATTCGGCGTTCACTCATAGACCGTTCTGAGCGGGTGACAGAAGAAGAGCACGGCAAGAGAGCGGTGCGGTGAGGGATGGCGTGAGCCGTATACTCTCGAGGATGTATCGACAACACCGACAAACTCGACGGCGCGATTCCGCAAAATGGCATCACACGCACGACTTGATCTGCCGCAACATCGCTGGCAGGTAGATGAGAACAATTACGCGCATTGTACAGAGGCAAATGAGGGGGAGATCTCACACCCTTCGAACCTGCGAAGACACGAGGCATTCCCCCCAGTATCTTAACGTGTGTACATTTTTGTGCGCACGAACGATTACTTTACGTAGACAGTCCATCGGCGAAAGATGGTGATGGACAAGCCTTTGGGTCGATTTCTTGATGAAACTTACCGATTGCCTGGCACTCAGCAGGTGTGCGATTATGCGCGGTCGAAGGTGTCTGGAATCACCTATTCAACCTAGCGTTCACTGCGTAGTATTTTATTTATTACGTAGTCTGATTTCCGAATGACTCGGCGATCACATGAACATGCGTGCCGGTCAGGAGGCGTGATGAGCAAAACCGAAACAGAAGTGGCCAAAACGGTCGTGGCTATTATCAGCAGTAATTATCTTCTGCGGCTCGGTTTGCAGCGGATTGTTGAAGCGGAAACCTGGATCAAGCTCATCGGAGAAACTGCTCACGGAGCGAACCTGGACCAACTGCTGGCAAGCGATCACCCGGATATCGCCATTCTCGACGCGGAAAATGATCAGGCCATTCCTGACCTCGTCCGGAAAATCAAACATGCCGTTCCAGCCATTAAGATTGTTCTGTTGAGTGGATTCGATGATGTGGAACGCACCCGTCAGGCATTGGCGTCCGGGATCGACGGCATTGTGCTCAAGGTCCAGCCTTCGGCCGTGCTCATCGCCACGATCGCTGACCTTGCCAAGGCAAACGAGGAAGCGCTGCTGACCTTCGACAGACAAGACAACTGCCCGAATCTCAGCAGCCCGGCGGAACTGCCCGTCTTGATCCCACGCGTCTCCGCTCAACTTAAACGTTTGGATGGACTCACGGAGCGGGAGCAGGAAGTCGTGCGATTAGTGAGTGAAGGACTGTCCAACAAAGACATTGCAGATCGCCTGTGCATTTCAAGCATCACAGTCAGGCATCACCTCACCAACATTTTCGACAAACTCGGCGTCTCGAATCGCCAGAAATTACTGATCCGGGCACACCAGAACGGACTGACCCGCCCGCCCGCGCTGGCATAGGACAACGCGTCGACCAGCCACGATTGGGAGCAATCCCGATCGTCCTTGGCCATCGGCGCCATCACAATTCCACTTAGCCACGACCGTCCCAAGGACGGTATCATCAGACCTGCTTAGACGCCGTACTATTCGACGAAATCTACGCAATACACGGCAGATAGAATGAACGGACCTTCAGTGTTAGGCCCTGCCCGGAGCACTGCCGTGGATCAAAAACTGCGGCTGATGAATGGGTTTTTTGGAGCGGGCGATGGGATTTGAACCCACGACAACTTGCTTGGGAAGCAAGGACTCTACCACTGAGCTACGCCCGCCCCGAGAAAGAGAACACGAATCCTACGCCGTAGCCCACGCTAAGTCAAGGCAGCTGGACGGGTCCGGGTCAGCTTTTATATTCTGCCACAGCAAACTTCCGTCGCCCCACACGCAGATGGAGCGTCGTGCCAACCGATAACGGGACAGCAGCGTTCGCATCCGTCATCTTCTGCTCTTCAATCTCTACCCCGCCTTGAACGATCAGCCGGCGGGCTTCGCTCTTGCTCGGGACCAGCCCGGTTTTCGCGATCAAGTCGACGAGGCCGATCGACGGCGCGCTCGCATCTTTCACATCGGCAGGCGTCAACACAACATGTGCATCAGGCTGCTCCGGAAACTCCCGGGCCTGGAATTTTTGCTGAAATGCGGCTCGGGCATCCCGCCCGGCTTCAGCCCCGTGATACCGGGCGACGATCCGCTCCGCCAACCCCTGCTTCGCCTCCATCGGGTGAGCTGATTTCACCTGCGCCAAGTCTTCAGTGGTCAGCAGCTCATAATACCGATGCATCAACGCATCGCTGATCGACATCAGCTTGCCGAACATGTCAGCGGGCTTGTCTTCCAAGGCAATGTAATTGCCGAAGCTCTTACTCATCTTGCGGACGCCGTCGGTTCCCTCCAGCAGCGGCATAGTGATCACCACCTGCGCCTCCTGCCCGTAATCTCGTTGCAGATCCCGCCCCATCAGGAGATTGAACTTTTGATCGGTCCCGCCCAACTCAATATCGGCTTTCAGCGCAACGGAATCGTATCCTTGGATCAAGGGATACATGAATTCGTGGATGCTGATCGGCGTGCCCTCCGTATACCGCTTGTGAAAATCCTCACGCTCCAGCATACGGGCGACCGTGTACCGGGCACTCAACTCAATCAATCCGTCGGCCGTCATGGTACTCATCCACCGGCTGTTAAATTCGACTTGCGTTTTCTGAGGGTCCAGAATCTTGAAGATCTGGCGCTCGTAGGTCTTGGCATTCTCGAGCACCTTTTCCTTCGACAGGGCGACGCGGGTCTCGGACCGTCCCGTCGGATCACCAATCATGCCGGTGAAATCGCCGATCAGAAAGATCACCTGATGCCCGAGATCTTGGAAATGCTTGAGCTTGTGAATCAAGACGGTATGGCCCAGATGAAGATCCGGCGCTGTGGGGTCAAACCCCGCCTTGACCCGGAGTGGCCGGTTGTCCTTAAGCGATCGAGCCAACTTTGTTTCCAACTCGTTCGACGGAACAACCTCAACAATACCTCGAAGAATAAGATCCAGCTGTTGCGCGATGGGAGTCACAGGGTTCCTTTATGTCTGGCCAACGATCGAGTGTTAGTCACAAGCACATGGGGGCGGAGACGGTCGAACTTCTTTCGGCCGATGCCCTTCACCTGCCGAAGCTCCTCCACGCTGTGGAACGGGCCACGTTCATCACGATGCTCAATCACCCGCTGGGCCAACTTCGGACCGATTCCCGGGAGGGCCTCTAAATCGGCGACCGTGGCCTGATTGAGATCGACGGGCCGGAGCGTCGCCTGAGAGGTCGGGCGGGAATCGGCAGGAGGCGTTGCCTGCTGAAACGAACGCTCAATTTCCCCCACCGGCCTGACCGTAGGCCTGACCGGCCAGACGGCCGGTTGGTTGGCACTGGGGTCCTTGGGCGTTGATACAACGGACGGAGTGGGCACTTGTGCCGACGAGGCTGTGGTGATGGGCGCCAGTGCGGGCAAATGCGCCTGAGGCGGCATGACCTTCGTCACGGGTGTCACCGAGGCGATCCACAGCAAAGCACCAAGCGTGACAGCCAGCATGGCAACCTTGATGAGGAGCGAGTGCATCATGACGTGGATGGCTTTCGCGCAAGATGGATGGCATGCCCATGCACGTCTTCCATCGCCTCCATCAATCCTTCGGCCAGCGTGGGGTGCGCATGAATCATCTCCGCCACGCGTGAAACCGTCGTACCAGCCTGCATCGCTAGGGCGGCCTCGTGGATGAGGTCCGTGGCATGAGCGCCGAGAATGTGGACGCCGAGAATTCGGTCACTCGCTCCATCCGCCACGACCTTGATCAATCCTTGAATATCCCCCGTCGCCTGAGCCTTCCCCAATCCCCCATAGCGAAAACGCCCAACTTTTACAGCCTGTTGCGGATCCTGGCCATTGGCCATGGATCGTTCCCGAGCCTGCTGTTCCGTCAACCCCACACGGCCAATTTCAGGTAACGTGAAAATGCCGGTTGGGATGACATCATAATCAATGCTGCGGCTGTGCCCCATGAAGTTTTCGACCGCCACCTTGCCCTGTTGGGAGGCCACATGCGCGAGCATGGCTTTCCCGACGACATCACCAATGGCATAGACGCCGGAAACATTCGTCTCCATCCGTTCATTCACGAGAATTTCACCGCGTGCGCCGACTTGCACCCCGGCCTGCTCCAAGCCAATCCCACGCGAATTGAACCCTCGTCCAACCGAGACCAGCACCTGCTCCACGTTCAGGGAGAGTCCGTCGCGAAAATGTGCCGTCACCACGTCGGGTTGCCGAACGATCTGGTCGACCGTGACGCCGGTGCGAATGTCCACTCCCCGCTTCTTTAATTCCCGCTCCATCATTTGGCTGATCTCTTCATCCTCCAGCGGCAGGAGTCGTGGCACTAGTTCGACCAGCGTCACCTCAGTTCCCAGCCCGCTATAGAGCGAGGCAAACTCACAGCCCTCCACGCCACCACCTACGATCAGAAGGCTGGCCGGGATTCGCGCGAGATCCAGCGCCTGCTTGCTGGTCATGATCTGCGTCCCGTCGATAGGGAAGAGCGGCAAGTTCGGCCAGGATGAGCCGGTTGCGATGATGATTCCGTCGGCCGCCGCCTGCGTAACGGTCCCATCAGGCGTGGTCACCCGAATGGTCCGGGCATCGACCAACTCACCCGTACCCTCGACATGCTCGATGTTCCAGGTCTTAAACAGTGTGGCAATGCCCTTGACCAGCGTGGAAACGACCTTATTTTTTCTCGCCACCATGACAGCCGGGTCATAGGCGACCGGACCGTTCAGCAGAATCCCGAAGTCCTTCGCCTTCTTGGCCTTATCGCCCAATTCAACGACCGACAACAGCGCCTTGCTCGGAATGCAGCCCCAATTGAGGCACACACCGCCCAGCGCCTGGTTTTCAATGACAGTCACACGCGCGCCCAGCTGAGCGGCGCGAATCGCCGCCACATACCCGCCGGGACCGGCGCCAAGAATTGCGAGATGCTTCGACATAAGAATGACTCAGTACACCAGTGCCGATTGAATCACAGGCGACACACCATCATGCGCCGCCGATTCAATGGTGCAAGGATGTCCTGCCTCAATGTTTCTGCTTGCTCAAAAATTCTTCATACTGTGCAGCGGTCATGAGCTGATCCACTTCAGCCGGCGTCGCGAGATCGATCACAGCCATCCACCCCTTGCCATAGGGATCGGAGTTCACCGCTTCGGGATGATCCTTGAGATCGGCGTTGATCTTCGCGATGGTCCCGCTCACCGGGGTATAGATCGTAGACGTGGTCTTGGTGGACTCCACCTCACCAATCTGTTGGCCGGCAGTCACCTTGGCGCCCACCTTGGGAAGATCGATAAACACGATGTCGCCCAGCGCATCCTGGGCAAAATGGCTGATGCCGACCGTCGCCTGCTGGCCTTCAGCGCGCACCCACTCGTGCTCTTGGTGATAACGAAGATTGGACGGTATCATGGGACTCCTCTTGGCGGCCGCCATCCCGGCGGCCTACGTGAATAAAACGCGCTCCAGACACAGGTGGCGCGATCGTAAAAGCTGAGAAATTCTTTGTCAAGGAATCGCCGGCGGCGCGTCCGGCACAAAGACCAGATGACGAATGTCCGACGTCCGTAATTCGTCCGCTTGCTGTGCGAGCCCCGTAAACATGCCCCCGCCATGCTCGGCCGGCGTCCGTAGGAGAACCCACCCTTGCGGAAGGGTTTGCGGTTCTCCCTTCTCGGATTGAATCACATCGCGACTCCAGCCTTTGAACGAGCCTCCGAAAGCCCGCACATCCGAGGCCTCACGCGACGGCCCTCCCAGCAATAGATCAAACCCGCGGCGGCGTGCCTCGGCGGCATCCTCTCCGTAGTTCACTAAGGCTGACGTCGGATTCGACAAGGCTTCAGGATGAATCTCCAGCACCATGCGCAGGCGCGGAACCGCCTTCTGCAAATATTTCTTGAGCCGGGCCAGCACATCGAGCTCCTGACGAGCCTTCCACCCCACCCACCGCCAGAGCGTCTTGTCGGAAGCCAACGCTCCCGCGTCTTGGCGCACCGTCATCCGTTCGCGCAGCGCCTGCGCAACTTCCGATGACGGTTGACGCACCTGGGTTTCAAACTGCCGCAGCACACCGTCACTCACCTCGTAGGCAAAACTGTTCTCCGCCCGCGCGCGAAACACCATGCCATCAACTCCGCTTCTCAGGAGATCGGCCAGCAACTGCGCCAGTTCCTGTTGAACCGGCGGGGCGAGAAGATCAAATTGCGTCCACGAATGGACCTTGCGCCGGGTCGGATCATACAGCAACACCCGGGATTCCTGGCGGTGATCGGACAGCGGTGCGTGGAACAGATCGAGCACCGCAAAGACGGAAATGCCCAGCTCATGCGCTTGCGGCACCATCACACTGAACCAGTCGGTCATCACGGGACCTTGAGAGGTCGAGAACAGCGCACCCGTCGGCAGAGTCGGCAAGGGGCTGCTGGTCGGTGGCCCAGTCGGGACAGGCGGCCTGGTAAACGACGAGTCCAAACTCGCATCCATGAGAATTGCGCTGACACCCTGGGCGCTCAGTTGCCGAACCCAGGATTCCACTTGCGCCATCGGCGGCAAATTGCTGAACGACACATACAGCGCGGTATGACCGGACTTGACGCCGGCCGGCACAGTGGATTGGTTCCGTAACGCCTCGATACGATGCAGCGCCCGTTCGGCATAGGCGCTTTGCGTCGACACCGGCGCACTCTCGGGTCCGGCCAGGACGCGATACGCTTTCAACGCCGGGGTTACTTCGCCCATCTGTTCATACGATTGCCCCAGTTCCCACTGCGCCTCATTCGCGCGACGTGACTTGGGATAGGTGGCCAGATACCGCTCGTAGAGGTGGATCGCGGCGGAGTAGCGCCCGTCTGAAAATGCCGTGGTGGCCTGATACCAGAGACGTGTCTCCGCTTCGATTGCGGGACTCTCAGTGGATGAAGCGACAGGCACAGTGGGTGAGCCGGTGCATCCGCTTAGAGCAGCCACGAGGAGGGACGCACAGAAACCAGGCAACACGGCTCGACGGCCCGTCATAGGCCGCCGAGCATCGAACAGGTCAAAGAAGTCCGCGCTCAATGTGCGCCTACCCGACCAACTCCATTTCGGGGAAGAAATACCCGATCTCGAACTTGGCCGTCTCCGGCGCATCCGACCCGTGTACTGCATTGAATTCAATGTTTGCTCCATGTGCCGCGCGGATGGTCCCGTTGTCCGCCTTGGCCGGATCCGTGGCGCCCATCAGTTCGCGATTCTTCTTCACCGCGTTATCACCTTGCAGCACCAGCACCACACAGGGTCCTGACGACATGAAGGTACAGAGGCTGTCGAAGAACGGGCGCGCCTTGTGCACCGCGTAGAAACCTTGTGCTGTGGTCTTGGACAGGTGCATGAGACGCATCGCGACCGGCTTCAACCCCGCCTTCTCGTAGCGATTAATAATGTCGCCGATGGCATTTTTCTTCACGGCGTCCGGCTTGATGATGGCAAGGGTTCGTTCACTCATGGATCGACAGGCTCCTTCGCTAAAAAATATCGCAACAATGGGGATTCACGCACTCTCGCGGCATTATAAAGAAGCGGCGGAAGTGCTGGCAAGATAAAGGACTCTGAGATTCCCGGCTAAGAGAGGAGTCTGACGAGTTCTCCCCACCAGAGGACAGATCATCAGGACGCGATGCTGGACTGGCGTACAGCTCGCTCGGTCCCAAACACACCGGCCAGCTCCCCCGGCTTGAAGACACCCCGCTCGGTGATGATGCCGGTAATCAGCTCAGCGGGCGTCACGTCGAACGCCGGATTGTAGACGGCCACACCGGTCGGCGCCACAGGATGGCTGCCGTGGATCGACGTCACTTCGAGCGGGTTCCGCTCTTCGATGGGAATATCGGCGCCGGACTTGGTGGTCAGATCGATCGTGCTGTACGGCGCGGCGACATAGAACGGAATCCCATGCGCCCGCGCCAGGACCGCAACCGAGTAGGTACCGATCTTGTTGGCGACATCGCCGTTCGCCGCAATGCGATCCGCCCCGACCACGCAGAGATGAATCTTCCCCTGTCGCATCAGGCTGCCGGCCATATTGTCTGTGATCAGCGTCACGGGAATCCTGTCCTGCATGAGTTCCCAGGCCGTCAACCGTGCCCCCTGGAGCACCGGCCTGGTTTCGTCGGCGATCACCTGGATCTGTTTCCCCTGTTCCCACGCGGCGCGAATCACGCCGAGCGCCGTCCCATACCCGGCGGTCGCCAACGCCCCGGCATTGCAGTGGGTCAACACCGTCTGGCCGCTTTGAATCACATCGGCACCCTGCTTGCCCATGGCTTTGCACAGCGCAATATCTTCGTCCAGGATCGCCTGTGATTCACGAGTGAGCTCGATTTTGATTTGCGCGATCGGAAGCGTCTTCAGCGCTGCCAGCTTCTGTTTCATCCGTGCAATGGCCCAAAATAAATTGACCGCCGTGGGACGCGAGGCGGCCAAGTGGTCACAGATGTCGTCGACTTGTTTGGCAAAGGTGTCGTAGTCGGACGCCGTCACCATGTGCGCGCCGAGGGCGACGCCCATCGCCGCCGTGACACCGATGGCCGGCGCGCCACGAACTTTCAACTCACGAATCGCGTGGGCAACCGCGCGGTAATCCCGGCAATCGAGAAACTCGACGGCCCCCGGGAGTCGGCTTTGATCCAGGATACGAACTGCGCCGTCTTTCCACTCGACTGTAGGTACCATGAACGTTGTCTCCAGTATCACCAGGGCGACAGCCGACCATATCTTCCTGCGACGTCCCCCAGAATCACGCCACTATGCCGATCACTCCCGCACGGGTCAAGAGCAGGGAGCCCCATACCGGTTCAGCACGAACGTGGCTGTCCGACAGCAGGCAGCTACCTTGGCTTAGCGGAGTTCCTCTTGAAGCATGTGCGCCACTTGTCGCACGGCGTCTTCGTTGAGAGAGGGATGGATGGGCAAGGAGATGGCGGTGGTATCAACCTCGTCGCTCGCGGGAAAATCCGGCAATTCTAAATAGCGATGCAGCGGACGAAATACGGGTTTGCGGCAATGGACTCCACGATGAGCCAAACGCGACAGGTAGTCGGCAAATTCGTCGGACGACTGAAGCCCCTTCTGAAGGCGCACGACGAACCGATAATAGACATGAGTCCGCCCGTCGGGCACCGTCGGAAGCGTGAACAAGTCTTTCGGAAGATGTTCCCGGTACACGGCGGCCAGCGCCGACCGCTTCTCAAGAAACTCTCCCAACTGATTCAGTTGCGCGACGCCGACTGCAGCCTGGAGATCCGTCATCTTGCAGTTGAACGCCGCGGCATTGAGCGAGGGGGCCTGATCGTATTCCCGAAGCTCGCGGACCCGCTCGAGGAGTGCCTCGTCGTTCGAAAGCACCATGCCCCCTTCCCCGGTGCACAGCAATTTAGTGGCGTAAAATGAGCAGACCGTGAGGAGCCCCACGGTGCCCACCGCCCGTCCCTGCTCCATCGCGCCAAGCGTCTGCGCACAGTCTTCGATCAGGGGAATGCCCAGCGATTGCAAAGTGGTCAGGTCCGCCGGCAATCCGAACAAATGAGGGACGATGACAGCGCGGGTCCTGGAGGTGCGGGCTTTACGAACCTTGTGCGGATCGAGATTGTAGGTCGTCGGATTGATGTCGACAATTCGTGCCTGTGCGCCGACACGTTGTACCGCCAACCAGGGAGCCGAGCAGACATAGCTGGGGAGAATCACATTGTCGCCGTGCCCCACACCCAAGGCACGCAAGGCCAGCTCCAACGCCACCGTTCCAGAACTCACCGCCACGCCGCCGTGCACACCGATATAGGCGGCCATACCTCGTTCGAACTGCGCCACCACCGGGCCTTGGGTGACGTGGCCCGATCGCAGCACCTCGGTGACGGCGCGAACCTCCTCCTGGCCCAGGGAAGGTTTGGAGTGCGGAATCATCGTCATGGTATCAGAAGTGAACTCTCACGAACCGTCATCGTGTCGACGACGCGCATTGGCGAGAAATTCTACGTGGAAGGCCTCTCATAAGACAACACCCTGTCTCCGCCACAACGCGACGCTACGGCTGCTCGCCGCTCTCTCCACCTGTACCAGAACGATGGTGATCGTCAACACGCGACCGCCGTCGCCTCCGACACAGTGCGTGTCGGCCCGAGCAGCGGATGATACAGCGACTCCAACGGCCAGAGACAGCGATTCCAGTCGTACCAGATTTCCGCCATGTGGCGGGCCGCCTGCGCAAACCGTTCGCGATCCGACTGACTCGCAAGCAGGGTCTGAATCGAGTCGATGATATCGGCCGGTTGATCGGCCACCAAGACATCGCGGCCCGCCTGCACCTTCATCCCCTCGATGCCCTGCGACGTGGTGATGATGGGCAACCCCGCGGCCATCGCTTCGAGAAGATGCCCGTGCGAACCCGAACCACTGAGATACGGTGCAACATAGATGGTCGCCTCGCGCAGATGCACACGTCGATCTGGCACAGCTCCGGTGACCACAATGCCCTGACCGGCCAGACGAGACACACGCGCGTCCGCATTGCGACCCACCACTCGCAACTCCGCTTTGGGAAAGTCCCGACGAATCGCCGGAAACACCTCCGTCGCCAGACATACCGCAGCATCAATGTTGTGCTCGACACCCATATGCCCCATAAAGAGCAGGATCGGCGTCGACATGGTCTGATCCGGCTTGGGACGGATCCTCTGACAATCCACGCCGTTGGGAACCACCAACACACGCTGCCCCGGGTGGGCTCGCTCACACCGAACGCGCTCTTCCTCCGAGGCCACAGCCACGCAGTGGGTCATCGGCCAACACCAGCGGTCGAACAAGCTGCGCTTGAGTCGACGGATCAGGTGCGTCGATCGTCCTTTGGCCTCCTGCCCGTCTCGCAGCCTGCGGACCTCACTCGTCGAGTCGTGGGCTCGAAGGTCGAGCACGACCGGAAGCGCCGTGTCCGGTGGAACATACGGCATCATGGCTAACGTGTCGACATGGATCGCCGCATAGGCGCCAGTGGCCACTCGATCCCGCACTACCGCAGCAACCGCTCGATCCTTCGGATAGGGATCGAATCGACAGAACCGATCGAACACACTGGACCCTTGGAGCGGGACGGGTATGACGTCGACGGACACATCTTTGAACAGCGCAGAGACATCTTCTGCACCATCCTGTGCGGGAAACAACAGATCCACAGGAAAGCGGCTTCCCAGAAACCGAAGCAGATGGAACATCCGCAGGGCTCCTCCTCCGTGACGGTCGGAAGGCGGTCCAGAGGCCAGGAATAACAATCGCTTGCTCATGGATGTGCGCCCCTTACCGCCCACACTCACTCTGCGAACCGGTTTCGGCGCTCATGCCTTGTCCGACCGACCAGTCTCGCCCAAAGACCATAGCGACTCTGAATGCTTCAATTCCCCGCAAATGTGCTGGAATGCCTGCATGCCCCATGCCTTAACAACGGGACAACTCACTCATGAGAAATTGGTGACTTACAGCGATGCCCGACAGATCATGTCGCCAAAATTGACAGGGGCGATGACGAAAGCTGCCCACAACGCGGCCGATACCTTCGTGCCAGGGAGAGAGTCTCCGGCTAGAGCCAATTCCACCGCCGCCAGAGTCGATGCCAGTTCTCCCGCTCCAACGCCCACATGGGAACGGAGAAGGGCACTGGCTGAAGCGTCCATTCCCTGGCACTGTGCACCACCAGGTGTCGCTGCGTCGGATCCACATCAACCCAGACCGCCCCATCCCGATCCGTTCGCCATACCTGAGCCTGCACCGCCTCGTATGCCGCCAAGACCTCTCCGGCGGGATGACCGTAGGGATTGTGCCGGGCGACAGACATCACCGCCACGTCCGGCCGAGTCGTCTCAAGCCAACCACGCTCCAGCGAACTCTTGGCCCCATGGTGCGGTACCTTTAACAAGGTGATGTGCCCGAACGAACCAACCTGAGTCAGGCGGGCCAACGCGTCACGCTCGGCGTCTCCGGTGAACAGCATCTGCTGCTCTCCGCAGGTCAGTTGAGTGACCACCGACAAATTGTTCAGTGACTCGCGTTTTCCACCGGCACTCTCCGTCTGTACGGGCGCAGGGTTCAGCGCCACCAGGCGACAACTGCTCTCCTCCGCCATGAGTCGCCCCTCCTGTGCCACCGTGGCCGATACATGCCGCTGCAAGAGCGCTCGCTCAATCTTTTGCCAGAACTCCTCGGGTCGTGTGACTCCGTTGGTCCAAAAGTGCTCGACCTGGAAATGGCCCAAAATCCAGGCCAACCCGCCGACATGATCCAACTGCGGGTGCGTCCCGACGATGTGATCGATGTGTCGGATTCCCCGATTCCAGAGAAACGGCGCCACGACACTTCTGCCCATATCAACCCGCTCATAGGTCGCCCCGCCGTCGATCAACACCACCGCGCCTTGCGGCAATTCAATGACCGCACTGTCCCCTTGCCCCACATCGAGAAACGTCACGCGAATGTGCCCGTCTCGAGTGAACGGGCGCGGAGACCACAGCCACCACATCACGATACCGGCGAGACACCCCACCAACGCCCCCCTCACCAGCGGAGTGGCAGACACCAATCGACCTGACAGCCAGACCCAGCCCAGCAGATAAAACAGCACCATCATGGGAACGGTCGGCGCAGCCACAAACCATTCCGCCCCCGGGAGATCAGCCAACCAATGTGTCCCGTCGATCAGTCCGCGTCCAAGCCACTCGATGAATGCAGCGCCAGGAATCGCATCGGCATGCGTCACAATCACCCACAACGCCGCCAGGAGACTGATCGGGAGAAACACCAGCCCGATAAACGGCACCATGGCGACGTTGACGAAAAGCCCCATCCAGGACACCTGATTGAAATAGCAGGCCACCAACGGCAAGGTTGCCAGGGTCACCCACGCGGTCAGTCGAACGGACTCACGCAGCCAATGGAGCATCCAACCGGCTTTTGACGGTTGAAGCCGGGGCAGTTCGGCCGTCTCCGCCCCCCGCCGCAACGCCAGTGCCAAGACCCACACCGACACATACGAGAGCTGAAAGGAGATGTCATAGAGGGCTGCGGGATGCACCAACAATGTGAGACCGGCTGCTGCCGCCAGCGCGTGGAGCAGGAAGTGCGGCGCCCCGAGCCAGACCGTCCACAAGCCGATCATGATCATGAGCGACGAACGAATGGTCGCCGTTTCTGCCCCTGCCAGGAGCGTGTACGCTCCCACCGGGAGGAGGGTCAGCAACGCGGCCGCTCTGGTTGGTGTGAGCCATCGCGAGAGGCTCAGCAGGATGTGTGGCGGGAGCAGTAGACACAGCTTTCGAATCAACGCGAAGGAGATCAACGCAATGAGACCGAGATGCGAACCGGATATCGACAGGATATGCACGGTGCCGGTCGTCATGAACCACTCCCGAGCGTCCGGCGCCAGAAACCCCTGCTCCCCAATGGTCAAACTCAGGAACAGCCCACGAGTCGGTTGGGAGAGCGAGTCGGCAGCGCTCCTCACCAGCGCGCGCCAGTGTTCGATCAGGCGCGAGACTGGCGGTATCAGTGGAGGGGCCCCGGCATCCAGCACCTCCACCGCACCGGCCCCCGAAATCGACCCGACCGCGTCGACTCCCTGCTGGTCCAGATAGGCCGCATAGTCAAACCCTCTCGGATTAATCGTCCCCGTGGGCGCATGCAGGCGGGTGCGTACGCGAATCTGAACACCTCGATGGAGATCGCGGTCTGGGTCGCGCCAGGTCAGACGAAGATGAAACGGTGTGACGAGATCTGGATCGTCGCTGGATGTCACGCGCACCAGCGCGGTCTGCCGCCCCGGTGCATGACGAACGGAGTCCACGATTGTTCCAATGACGCGGGTCGGCAAGCCGCCAGGCCTCTCCGGTACCGGGCTGTGCGGTGCGAGCCAGGCGTACAGAATCCAGTACACGCAGCCGCCACACAAACACGCGAGCCAGAGGCTGGTCTGTCGCGGAGAGAAGCGCTTCTGCCGCTCCACGAGCAGCGCGCCGACCGTGCAGATCGTCAGGAGGATGGCACTGCTGATGGGAAAGGAACTGACATAGGAACCGAGCGCCAACCCAAGGATGAAGGTAATCGTCAGGGTAGGCAGCATCCGGCACCTGCGGCATGAAGCCGTTGCTAGCCGATGCGGGCACGCACAATATTCGCGAGATGATCGGCGACCTCGCGAATCGTGGAATCCCGTTCGCCCTCGACCATGATCCGCAAGAGGGCTTCGGTCCCGGAGTACCGCACCAGCACTCGGCCGCTCCCATTCAGGGTGGCTTCAGCCGTCTTGATGGCCTGCTGGATGTCCGGGATCTGATTCAAGTCGGGCTTATGCTTCACTTTCACGTTGAGCAAAATCTGCGGCACCGCCGTCATGGCCTTCGCCAACTCCGAAAGCGGCTTGCCGGTTCGCTTCATCAGGGACAGGATCTGGAGCGCCGAGATCAACCCGTCACCGGTCGTGTTATGGTCGAGGAAAATGAAATGCCCCGATTGCTCTCCGCCGAAGTTATAGCCGTCGGCCAACATGCGCTCCATCAGATAGCGATCCCCCACCGGAGTTCGCATCAGTTGAATCCCGGCTTTCTTCATGGCGAGTTCCAGCCCGAAGTTGCTCATGACAGTGCCCACGACGGTTTGGGACGCCAGACGCCCCTGGGCATGCAGATCCAACCCCAGCGCCGCCATGACATGGTCCCCATCCACGATCTCGCCCTGCTCGCAGACAAAGATCGCCCGATCCGCGTCACCATCCAAGGCAATACCGAGATGCGCGCCATGGCGCCGCACCGCGTCCTGCAGTCGTTCCGGATGCACGGCGCCGCACGTGTCATTGATGTTCATGCCGTCGGGGGTGTTGGCAATGACCTCGATCTCTGCCCCGAGTTCCCGCAGCACCGTCGGGGCAACTTTGTACGCCGCACCGTTGGCGCAATCCACCACCAGCTTGATCCCTTGAAAATCGAGATCCCGTGGAACAGAACGTTTGACGAATTCGATATACCGCCCCTCGGCATCCCCGATGCGATAGGCTTTTCCAATCGCGTCCGCCGTCGGCCGTAGATGCTTGATCTCGTCGGAGACGATCAGTTGTTCGATGCGCGCCTCAACCTCATCAGGCAGTTTGAAGCCTTCATTGGAAAAGAATTTGATCCCGTTGTCCTGATAGGGATTGTGCGAGGCCGAAATGACCACACCCGCGTCCGCCCGTAGACTCCTCGTGAGAAACGCGATCGCCGGCGTCGGCATAGGACCGACGAGCAGCACGTCGACGCCCATCGAACAAATGCCCGAGGTCAACGCCGATTCCAACATATAGCCGGAGAGACGCGTGTCTTTGCCGATGACAACCTGGTGTCGGCCCGCCCGCCGCATGAAAAGATGGGCAGCCGCGCGTCCCAGTTGCATCGCAATTTCGCTGGTCATCGGTTCGAGATTCGCAACTCCACGAACACCATCTGTACCGAACAATTTACGCATGAGGTACCTCTACAGAAGAACGCACGTAACGGGAAATGGCTGACACGACTGCAGCCGTCTCTTTCATGGCTCGAACGTCATGAACACGCAGGATGTGGGCGCCTTTCAAAACCGCCACGGCAATGGCGCCGGCGGTTCCATACCCCCGCTCGTGCACCGGTCGATCCACCAGGTTGCCGATAAACTGCTTCCGGGAGACGCCGACCAACACCGGATGCCCGAGTTTCGTCAACGCGTCGAACCCCGCGAGCAATTGGAGGTTATGCTCTTGGAGCTTACCAAAACCGAAGCCGGGGTCAAGAATGATCTGACTTGCCTGGATACCGGCATCCAATGCCGCCCGGATCCGTTCACGCAGAAAGGTGGAGACCTCCTGTACCGCGTTCCCATAGTGTGGCGCTCGCTGCATGGTGCGCGGAGTGCCCTGCATGTGCATCAGGACGACTGCGGCCCCTGTTTCAGCCACCAGGCCGGCCATGACGGGATCGCCGCGCAGGGCGGTGATGTCGTTGACGATCGACGCTCCGGCCTCAATAGCCCGACGGGCCACGGCGGCCTTGGTAGTATCGACAGAGATGGGAAGCGACACGGCCTGACGCACCGCTTCGAGCACGGGCATCAGTCGACTCAGTTCCTCACGCTCGTCGATGGCCTCTGCGCCGGGCCGCGAAGACTCCGCACCGATATCGATCAGATCGGCGCCCTCATCTTGCATCTGCTTCGCATGGGTGACAGCCTTGTCGATCGTGAGGTAGGCGCCCCCATCAGAGAAAGAGTCAGGGGTCACATTGAGCACCCCCATGATGAGCGGCCCGGACTCGAAGGTGAGGGTTCGGGAAGCGGCCGTGAGCACAAGCGGTATACGTGAGGTCGTGTTCGTCGAGGTCACCAGAAGTCCCTCGGGTAATAGCGCGCAACCGGAGGTCTTGGAACCATGTGAGCCGGCTACGGAAGGAACACGGAGGCAACTGGCGACAAGAACAGCCGCGCGATCCCAACCTTTGGCGTGGTGCTCACAGAAGAGAAATGCGTTGCCGGAACTCCCGGTCAGGAGTTCCGGCAACGCCGGTAGTCTACAGATTTAGGCAGGAACCGTCTGCGATGAAGACCCTTGGATCAGGATTTGATCAATCTCCAACGCGTCCAACACTTCCTTTTCCAGCAAGGCCTCTGCGAGGGCCTTCAGGCTGGTCATGTTATCCGTCAAGATCCGTTTCGCACGCTCGTAGTTCTCTGTGACCAAACGCTTCACTTCATGGTCGATTTCGATTGCCACCTGCTCGCTGAAGTCACGCTTCGAGCCGATCTCCCGGCCCAGGAAAATTTCCTCTTCCTTACGCCCGAAGGTCAGGGGCCCCAGCTTCTCACTCATACCCCACTCGCACACCATCTTGCGAGCAAGATCTGTGGCTCGTTCCAGGTCATTCCCCGCTCCGGTCGTCACGTCATGCAAGACCAACTCTTCAGCTACTCGCCCGCCCATGAGGATGGCGAGATTGTTGTAAAGAAAGTCTTTCGAATAGTTGTGACGATCGTCCGTCGGCAACTGCATAGTCACGCCGAGCGCTCGCCCCCGCGGGATAATGGTGACCTTGTGAACGGGATCCGTCCCAGGCAAGAGCTTGGCCATGAGTGCATGACCCGCCTCGTGATAGGCCGTGGTGCGCTTTTCGTCATCGGTGAGCACCATGCTCTTCCGTTCTGCACCCATCAGGACTTTGTCTTTCGCCATCTCGAAGTCAATGAATTCGACTTCTTTCTTATTCAGACGCGCTGCCCACAACGCCGCTTCGTTTACCAGGTTCTCAAGGTCAGCACCCGAAAAACCTGGCGTGCCACGCGCAATCTTCTCAAGTTCCACGTCAGAGGCGAGCGGAACCTTCTTGGTATGGACTTTCAGAATTTCTGAGCGACCACGCAAATCTGGCCGATTGACGACCACTTGGCGGTCAAAACGGCCCGGGCGTAGCAACGCCGGGTCGAGCACATCAGGACGGTTGGTCGCCGCGATCAGAATGACCCCTTCGGTCGTATCAAACCCATCCATTTCCACAAGCAACTGATTGAGGGTCTGCTCCCGCTCATCGTGACCACCGCCGAGCCCCGCCCCGCGCAAACGGCCAACTGCATCGATTTCGTCGATGAAAATGATACAGGGCGCATGCTTCTTACCCTGCTCGAACAGGTCTCGCACGCGCGAGGCGCCGACCCCGACGAACATTTCCACGAAGTCTGAACCGCTGATGCTGAAGAACGGGACACCTGCTTCACCGGCAATTGCCTTCGCCAGAAGGGTTTTGCCCGTGCCCGGAGGGCCAACGATCAGAACGCCTTTGGGAATGCGCCCGCCCAGCTTCTGGAACTTTCTCGGATCTTTCAAAAACTCAATGATCTCAAGGACTTCCTCCTTGGCTTCTTCAATCCCGGCCACGTCAGAGAACGTCACCTTCTTGCGTTCCTCTGTCAGCATGCGAGCGCGGCTCTTGCCGAACGACAGGGCCTTGTTACCGCCAATCTGCATCTGACGCATGAGGAAAAACCACAATCCAAGGAACAGAATGAACGGTCCCCAGGTGACCAGGAACGTGATGTACCACGGACTTTCGTCAGGTGGGCGTGCTTCGATCTGGACATCCTTCTCGCGCAAATGTTTCACCAACTCCGGATACTCGGCCGTATAGGTCCGAATCCGGCTTTGGTCCTTTAAAATCGCGCTGATATGGTTGGCCTTGATCGTCACCTTCATGACCTCGCCCTTATCCAGCTTGGCCATAAAGTCGCTAAATATGACTTCGTCTTCCGGCGCATGGGTCGGCACACTGAACAAGTTGAACAACAGAATCATGAACAGGCCGACCACGACCCAGAACAATAAATTCTTTACCCGTGAATTCATCCACCTCTCCTTTGAGGATTTTAGGCAGACCAAAAAATCAGCTAACCGTGCAGAATGTTACCATAGGTTCCGCGAGGGGAACAACCTTTCATGCAGACTCCTGCTCCCCTTCCTCGCCTTGATCGAGTGCGGCAAGGTACGGAAGGTTTCGATACTCCTGGCGGTAATCCAGCCCGTATCCGACTACGAACTTATTGGGTATTTTGAACCCCACATACTCCAGATCTACGTCGACCAATCGCCGCTCCGGCTTGCTGAGCAGGGTGCACACCTTCAAGGAGCGGGGCTTGCGTCGAGACAATGTCTTCATCAGATACTGCACGGTCAGGCCGGAGTCTACGATATCCTCCACCAGCAAGACGTCTTTCCCGACGATCGGTTCGGTCAGATCCGATACCAGTTTGACCTTGCCCGAGGTCTTCTTCCCTGCCCCGTAACTCGTGACGACGATGAACTCCACGCGCATCGGTATCCGGATGGCTCGTGCCAGGTCGGCATAAAACGCATAGGCGCCTTTGAGAACCCCGACGAGGACCAACTCCTTTCCCGCATAGTCGGACGCAATTTGCCGACCCAGTTCCCGAATTCGGGTCCGCATCTGCTCCTGCGTCACAATGGGGCGACCAAAAATGCGTTCCATTTCTAACAAACTCCTTTCCGACGCACAGGATGTGTCACACTAGCTACAATGAATCGGTTCGTCGAAGCGGTGGCGGCAAATCGAGCATCGATACGTCTCCCGACAATCCAGGCGATTTTCTCGTCCGATAGCAACAACGGGATGTGTTCTCGCATAGACCGACCCAGTTTTGCATCTGTGAAGTAATCTTGCAATTTCTTTCGTCGACCGGCCATGCCGGTGGGCATAAACCAATCCCCTGGCCGCCACGACCGGATTGTCAGGGGTAACGCGAGTCGGTCCGCATCAAACAGCGCGGCATCGGGAGACGGTTGTGTGAACAACGCCAGACCTCGTGCCTTCGTGACGCGACGCACGTGAATGACCTCCCCTGTCCGTGGCCATGAGGTGGTCGACGGCAGTGTGTAAAGCCTCACCACCTCGGAATCCGACACCGAAGCTACAGCGGGTGAACCATCCCTGGAGCCTGACGGACGCAGCGGCGCCCCCTTACGCGTGAGCGCCACCGCCTCTTGCTCAGAGACCACCACCAGAGGTCCGACGCGCCATGTCTGACCTGCCTGCCTGGTCGTGAGCGACGCGAGCATCGAGAGAAGCAGATCGCTGCGCGGCCCGGAAAACGCCGGCGCGAGGGCGTGAATTGCCAACCTGAGCATTCGACGTTGCAAGGCTGTCGGGTGCTGAAGAAACGCGGCCCGATCGAGGATAACCATAGTCGCATCGCGTCGCTGCGTGACACGGCGCAGCGCACGTGCGGCCAACACCTCCAGGAATCGATCATCGGCTCGCAACACATCGGCCTGACGTGCGAGCAACCGAGTGGCAGCCGGGGCCAGTGATTCCAGGATGGGTAACACTTCGTGCCGCACACGATTGCGCAAATACCGCGAGGACGCATTGCTGGAATCCGTCCGATAAGACAATCCCACCGCCGCAAGGTAGGCCAGAATCTCCGCCCGCGTCACACCCAGAAGAGGTCGGACAAAGAGCCGTTCACGAATATGCGGCATCCCGGCAAGACCCCGTAAACCGGCCCCGCGCAACATGCGCAACAGAATCGTTTCCGCCTGGTCGTCCGCCGTGTGCCCAAGCGCCACCCGATCGAGCTGTCGCTCTGCCGCCAGGTCGCGAAACAGGCGATAGCGCAGGTCACGGGCACGCGCCTGCAGTGAGCTCGACACTCCAGCCTCGCGCGCACCAATGTGGAGCGATCTCACACAGCAAGGTACATGAAGCCGGTGGCACAGCGCTGCGACAAACGACGCATCCTCGTCCGACTCAACCCCGCGAAGCCCATAGTTGCAGTGCACCACGCTGAGGGACAGCTTCCAGGCCGTGGCCAGACCGTGCAGAATCGAGAGCAACGCCACGGAATCCGGCCCGCCGGAGACGGCCACCAAAACAGACTGCCCTGGGTGGAGTAAGGCACGCGCACGGATGGCGCGGATGACTTGGTTATGAAGCGGGTGATGCGATGCTGAGGAAGAACCTGCCATCGCTCATGACTGGGAATGGAGGGGTGAGACCGGGTCCAATGCCGCCTCGCGCAACTGCGCACGGGCCACATCCACATCCGATTCGATCTGTCTGGTCAACGCGTCTGCGGAAGCAAACACGCGGTCTCCGCGAACAAACCCCAGCAGCTCTACACGAATTGTTTCTCCGTAAAGCTCCAGCCGTTCGTCCAGAATCGACACCTCGAGCAAACGTTCTCCGGCCCCGAACGTCGGCCTGGTTCCGATGTAGACCACCGAATCCAGGCACCGCCCCTTCCAGAGCACCCGAGCGGCATACACACCGTCCGGCGGAATGACACGCCCCTCAGGAAGCCGAAGGTTGGCGGTGGGCCATCCGAGATCCGTCCCGCGCCGGGCCCCGGCAATCACCGTTCCCTCGATTCCATACGGCCTTCCGAGAAACCGAACGGCTTTCTGCAGCTCGCCGGCTTGAATCATCTGGCGGATCCGTGTGGAACTGACGATCGTTTCGTCGATGGTGACCGGCGGCATGGGATGGACGCGGAATCCGAATTGCGCGCCGAACTCAAGCAGATCCGCGATACGTCCGGCTCGGCCTTTTCCAAACGCAAAATGTTCCCCGACGAAGAGCTCCCGCGTCCCAATCCCATCCCGCAACACGTGTGTCGCAAACTGCAGCGGATCCAGCGCAGCAAACGCAGGGGTAAATTCCAGGAAGACGACCTCGTCGATCCCGGCTGCCTCAAAACGGGCCAGCTTTTCTTCCGGCGAGGTCAGGAACATGAGGTTGACGTGCGGGGCGAGGATCTTCACCGGATGGGGATCAAAGGTCAGCACCATCGCCGTGCCGGCCTCCCGGCGCGCCGTTGTCACCACCTGATCCAGAAGCGCGCGGTGACCGCGATGATGACCATCAAAATTGCCGATGGTCACCACCGAATAGGGCCTGGATGTGGATGGGGTGACTCCCCGGGTAACTTTCATGCGTGCCGTGACCGGAGCAGCCCGGCGGCGTCCTTTGCAAAATAGGTCAGAATAATGTCGGCACCGGCCCGTTTGATCGACAGCAACGACTCCATCATCGCACGACGTTCATCCAACCATCCCGCTTGCGCGGCCGCCTTGATCATGCTGTATTCGCCGCTCACTTGATAGGCGGCAATCGGCAACAACGTCCGCTCGCGCGCGGCACTGATGATATCCAGATACGGCATAGCCGGCTTGACCATGATGATGTCGGCACCCTCCTCGACATCCAGATCGATTTCCCGCAATGCCTCGCGCTTGTTGGCCGGATCCATCTGATAAGACTGACGGTCGCCGAACTGCGGGCTGGAATTGGCCGCGTCGCGAAACGGGGCGTAAAAGCAGGACGCGAACTTCGCGGCATAGGCCATAATGGGCACATCCACAAATCCGGCCCGATCCAGTTCGTCACGGATGGCCGCCACCCGCCCATCCATCATGTCCGAGGGAGCGACCATGTCTGCCCCGGCCTGCGCATGGGTTCTCGCCATGGCCCTGAGACAGTCCAGCGTTTCATCATTGAGGATCCGGCCCTGCTTCACGATGCCGCAATGCCCGTGACTGGTATATTCATCGATGCAGACATCCGTAATCACCACGAGATCAGGCACCTGTTCCTTGAGGGCCCGAATCGCACGTTGGACGATGCCATCCGGATCGAAGCCTGAGCTACCCCGCTCATCCTTTTGATCCGGAATACCGAACAGGATCACCGCGGGAATGCCCAGGGCCTTGACCTCGTGCGCTTCCTTGATCAGCAGATCAATGGACAGACGCGATTGTCCCGGCATCGACGCAATCGGTTCGTTGCGCCCCTGCCCCTCGGTGACGAACACGGGGTAGATGAAGTCGTTCGGCGTGAGGGACGTCTCCCGAACCATTCGCCGAAGCGGCTCCGTTTCCCGTGTTCGACGCATGCGCTGCATCGGAAAGGCCATGGTTCGCTCACTTCCTCGGCAAGTTGGTCAGGAACACGACCAGATCCCGCACGGAGATCATGCCGACGAGTTGCCCGTCCTTCGTCACGCCCAGATGGCGGAGATGCGTCTGGGCCATGAGATCATTCGCATCCAGCAGGGTCTTATGTTCCTCAATCGTGACGAGCGGCGCCGACATGATCTGCTCAACCGTCGTCTTGGTCATGTCCGCCCCGGTAGCCACCACCCGCCGGACCATGTCCGTGTCGGTGATGATGCCGATGACCTCCTTCCCGTTGGTCACAAACAGACTACCGATGTTGCGATCGCGCATGACTCGCCCCGCGGTACGCACATCCGTGTCGCGCTCCACGGTGGTGAACTTGTCCTTGGGAACCATGAATGACTTGACTGGAACCATGCCTGTCCTCCCCTCTTACTAGTGAATAGGCTTACCTACTGCCGCTGGGTCCGCTCGGCGCCGACCTCGCACGACGAGCATTCCGACTTTCAACATGCTGGACGATGGCCTCCGCCAGCGCAGGAATCGTGTTCTGCGCGGCCATGATGTGCACCGTCAGGCCGGCTTCCCGCGCCGTCGCCGCAGTGACCGGACCGATACAGGCCACCGTCGTCGATCCGACCAGTCGTAGCAATTCCTCCCTCGTGGCGAACAACTCCACGAAGTTCCGCACCGTCGACGAACTGGTGAAGGAAATCACATTGATCTCACCGGCCCGGAGTTGCGCCACAAGCCGATCCGTCGCGACCGCCGGACGAATGGTCCGGTAGACCGGCACCACATCAACCGTGGCTCCCTGAGCGCGCAACTGCTCCGGCAGGAGTTCCCGGGCGACCAGTGCGCGCGGGATCAAGACGTGAGCTCCGCGAATCGGCCGGCCGGCCAGAGCATCGAGGATCCCCTCCGCTTGGAACTGCTCCGGAATCACATCCGCCCGCAGGCCAAAAGCCGCCAACGCGTCCGCGGTGCGCGGGCCGATACAGCAAATGGTCATACCGGCCAAGGCCCGCACGTCGCGCTTGGTCTCGAATAATCGCGTCATGAAGGGTGCGACGCCGTTCACGCTGGTAAAAATCAACCATTCATAGGTCGACAGGCGCGCAAGCGCGGCATCCAGCGAGGACCAGTCTTCGGGAGGCGTCACCTCGATAGTCGGGCATTCTACGGCTTCCCCACCCTGCGCGTGAATCAAATCGGAAAACTCCGCGGCCTGCGGTTTCGGCCTCGTCACGAGTACGCGTGTACCGAACAACGGGCGCCGCTCGAACCAATTCAACTGCGACCGTAAACGCACTACCTCGCCGATGACGATCACGGTCGGGGGCTCCATCTGAGCCGCCGCGGCTTTCTCCACAATATCGTCCAGCGTTCCCACCACCGTTCGTTGGGACACTCGAGTTCCCCAACGAATGACGGCCACGGGCGTCGCGCCCTCCTTGCCTTCGGCCCGAAGGCACTGCACGATGTTCGGCAAATTGGTCATGCCCATCAGAAAGACCAAGGTGCCATGCACCGTCGCCAATCGCGTCCACTCGATATGACTCCGATCCTTCGTGGGATCTTCGTGACCGGTCACGAAGGTCACGGTCGACGCCATGGTGCGGTGCGTGACAGGAATACCCGCATAAGCCGGCGCAGCGACCGCCGCCGTCACCCCGGGCACCACTTCAAACTCCAGCCCCGCGGCTGCAACCGCCTCCGCTTCTTCTCCCCCACGCCCAAAGACGAATGGATCGCCCCCCTTCAGTCGGACGACGCATTTGCCCAAGCGCGCATGATCGATCAGGAGACGATTGATTTCCAATTGATCGCGATACTGGCCACGGCCGCGACGCCCAACGTAGAGGCGTTCCGCTTGAGGGGCCGTATGCTGCAACAATGCTTCGTTGGCAAGATAGTCGTACAAGACCACATCGGCCTGTTCGAGGCACTCCTTCCCACGCAGCGTGAGCAACTTCGGGTCGCCCGGGCCGGCCCCGACCAGAAAGACTCTTCCTGCACGTGTCGTCGCCGCCATTATGCCCGTCCGTAAATTTCCTTGAGGATGACATCGGCGCCATCCGCTAGTAATCGTTCGGCCAACGTGGTTCCCAAGTGGTGTGCATTGCTTGCCGGGCCTTGGATGCGATGCCGAATAACACGTCGTCCATCGACCGTGGCCACCAGGCCATCCAGCGTCAGGGTCTCGCCCTCGAGCACGGCATGCGCCGCGATAGGAACCTGGCATCCCCCTTCGAGGCGGTGGAGCAATGCTCGTTCGGCTGTCACGGTCGTGCGAGTGGGATGATGCTCGAAACGAGTCAACAACTCGCGCACGACCGTGTCGTTGCTGCGCGCTTCGATGCCCAGCGCTCCTTGAGCAATGGCAGGTAAACTGAGAGCAACCGGAAGATACTCCGTGATCTCCGCATCCCATTCCAGTCGACGCAGGCCTGCCGCAGCCAACACAATAGCGTCAAATTGCCCCTCACGTAATTTCCGCAGGCGCGTATCCAAATTCCCACGCAACATCTCAATGACAAAATCAGGGCGATGGTGGAGCAACTGGGCTTGCCGCCGAAGGCTGCTGGTCCCGATGCGGGCACCAGGCTTCAGCTGGTCCAACCGGATTCCATCTCTGGTGATCAAGGCATCCCGCGGGTCTTCACGGGGAGGCACACAGAGAATTTCGAGACCGTCCGGCAGTGCCGTCGGCACATCCTTCATGCTGTGAACGGCGAGATCGATCTCCCCGCTCAGGAGGGCATCTTCGATTTCTTTGACAAACAACCCCTTGCCGCCGATTTTTGCCAGCGGCACATCGAGGATTTTGTCCCCTGAGGTTTGGATGCGCTTCAGTGTAATGGCAATCCCCGGCGCCAGTTCCTGTAGACGCGCCTGCACCCACTGACTCTGATGCACGGCCAACTTGCTGCCGCGGGTCCCGAGAATAAGCGTTGAACGACTCATCGGCGACCACGTCCGGGCTGGTTCGCCACCGATAACCGATGACCTTCTCCACACACGTGCTTCATACGATGTGTGACCGGTGGTCCGCTTAGCGACCGCGCCGGCCAGGCTCCTTCGTTGTATGCTGAACCAATGACGATTCGGAAAATCCACCGGTCTCGTGAACGGGACCATTTCCCTCAGGGAGTTCCTGCGCCTCTGCCTGCCCGGAGGGATATACGGGCTGAGTCTCTTCCAAACTGAAGAACCGGCGAGCGGCATCGACATAGGCCGCGCCGCTGGAAGACGTGGCTTCATTTTTCAGGGTCACCATCGTCCCATGCACCATTTTATTGACAATGGCAGAGGCCAGTGCCTCCACGGCGGCACGGTCATCGGAACTCAAGTGCGGCATGCGCGCCAGAACCTTGTCCACCTCACGCCGCTTGATGTCTTCAGTCCGGCTGCGCAAGGCCACGATGGTCGGTGTGACTTCAAGCGACTGGAGCCACTGCCCGAGCACGCCGACCTCTTCGACCACCATTTGCTCGGCTTTCGCCGCTTCCCGCAACCGATCTTCACGATTTTGCTCGACCCGCATGTGCAAGTCATCGATATCGAACAGGAACGCATCGTCGATCGGTCGAACAGCAGGGTCAATATTGCGCGGCACGGAGATATCGATCAAAAACATAGGGCGGCTCAGCCGCTGCTTCATCGCGCGCTGCACATCATCGGCGGTAACCAAAAAGTGCGAGGCGCCGGTGGACACCAGCACGATATCGGCTTCTGCTAATTCGGTCCTGTAATCCTCAAAGGGCACGGCGGTCCCGTTGAATTTTTGCGCCAACTCCAAGCCATGTTGAAAGTTGCGCGTCGTGATTCTCACCTGACGTACACCGTTGGCAATCAGGTGGCGGGCCGCCAGTTTGGCCATTTCACCCGCGCCGATCAGCAACACGGTCTTTTCGGTCAGGTTGGAGAAAATCTTCTTCGCCAGTTCGACGGCAGCGTAACTCACCGACACCGCCGTCTCTGAGATTTTCGTTTCGGTCCGCACACGTTTTGCGACCGAAATGGCTTTCTTGACGATTTTATTCAGCAACAGGCCTGACGCCTTGTGCGTCAAGGCGACCTCGAACGCATCCTTGATTTGGCCGAGAATCTGGGACTCGCCGACGATCATCGAGTCGAGGCTTGAGGCGACACGAAAGAGATGCCCGATGGCGCGATCACCGGCGTGCCAATACAGATGCGGAGTCAGGTGTTCCGACGAAAGAGACAGGTGCGTATCTGCCAAAAATTCCTGCACTCGGCCATAGCCGCTTTCCAAGTCTTCGACGACGGCATACACTTCGACCCGATTACAGGTGGACAGCAGCAGCCCCTCACGAACACCGGGGTACGTACACAGCCGGCTGAGCGCTTCCCGCAGACGACTTTCGGGAACAGCGAGTTTTTCGCGAATTTCAACCGGAGCGGTTTTGTGGCTCAAGCCGACAACAATGACATGCATCAGGACACCGATCCGTGACTTTTCAAGACCACGCCGATCAGGGTCAGAATCACACCCGCGAAACCGATGATCGTCAGGTACGCCGCTCGCTTGGCTCGCCAGCCAATGGTCAGTCGACCGACCAGGACCGCGAAGTAGAAGCCCCAGGTGACCATGGCCCAGGTCTGCTCAGGATTCCAGTTGACGTAAGTACCCCGAACGATTTCTGCGGAGAAGGCCCCGCTGATGATCCCCAGCGTCAACAGCGGAAACCCCATGACGATGGACTGCTGGTTCAAATGATCAAGATAGTCGAGCGCAGGAAGTTTCGCGTAGAGGACGTTGAACCGCTTGGACTTGAGAAGACCGTCTTGAATGAGGTACATCACCCCCGCGACGAATGCCACGGCAAACCCGACCGTCCCCAACATGCTCAAGGTCACATGGACCCATAAGGTCTTGAACACGGGTTGAAGGGTGGAGGCTTCGTCCGACCGGAACGCCGCAGCAGTGACCAGCGACACCAGTGCCAGCGGTACGATAAAGGACCCGAGCACGTGGAGTTGCCGACGGAACTCCACAGCGAGAAACACCAAAATCAGCATCCAGGAGAAAAACGACAGGGCTTCGTGAAAGGTCGGTAACTGAGCCTGGCTGGTGTCCATCATCCTGGCCACCAATGCCACGGTATGGGTGGCGAACCCGGCAGCCGTGATCCCGAGCGAGACCTTTGACAGAGTCTCGGCCCGTCTCAATAGGTAGGCCAGGTAGCAGACGGTGCTCACGAAATAGAGGCCCATCGTGAGCATAAAAAACACAGATGACATTTCTCCCTATCCTCGCAACATTTCAGCGCAAAGTCACTCTTTTTTGGAACTGGAAATTATATCGATGCCGGAAGAACAGAGTCAAGGAATGAGCGCGCATTCCGGCCAGCCATCGGGCACTCTCTTCCTCGTCGGCCTGCCTATCGGACATCCGGATGATCTCACAGTCCGCGCACTGACAATTCTCCGTCGCGTCGACCTCGTCGCAACCAAGAATCCCCGGTCGACGCAGGTACTCCTATCTCACCATGGCATTCATGCTTCCCTCACAACCTACGATCGGAACAATGCGGCGGAGAAGACCCCGATTTTGATCGATCGGTTGAGACAGGGTCGACATATCGCGCTCATCTCCGACTGCGGAATGCCAGCCCTGTACGACCCCGGACGATTACTGATTGCCGCCGCAACAAAGGTACATTTCCCGGTGGAAGTCATTCCCGGACCGTCCATCGTGACCGCAGCAGCCACTCTATGCGGCATGGACACGAATGCGTTCGTGTTCGAAGGTCGCTGCACCGGAAGCCCTCGCGGTCTCACGCGTCGTCTTCAGTCGATACAGTTCGAACCGCGAACCCTCATCCTCCTGCCGCCTGCGCGATCGCTCCGACAGACGCTTCGCGTGATCCTTCGTACCCTCGGTAACCGACGGGTGGTCGTGGGACTCGACCTTACGCAGAGTGGACAGAATGTCCTCCGAGGACGCGTTCGATCCCTCCTCGCAAGGGAGGCGCTGCTTAATGAGGAGTCGCTTGCGGTACTGATCGTAGAAGGCGCGAGGGCCGGAAAGCACGCAGGCAGAAAAGCGACGTAAGAATTATTCGTCGAGACGTTTTCGTATCACGACACGAAAGGATTGATCGGCTCGCTCCTGCGAGAGCACATCATGACCGTCATCGGCCACACTTCGCGGGACATTCCGAATAGGGTCGCCGTCGTCGAGATGAACCAGGAGGAGTTGCCCGGGAGACATGCTCTCCAGTTTGAGCTTGGTCTTTACAAAATTATACGGACAGATAACGCCGCGAAGATCCAACTCTTCATCCGGACGATGGACGTTTGAAGATGTCTGGGACATGTCACCACCCACACTTCATTGATGACTGATAGTAGCAAGCCATTCTTGCTGTTGCAACGACGCACACAGAACCTGCGTCAAAAAGCAAAGCGGGGTGCTCCTTACGAAGCACCCCGCTCAACAACCGGCCATCGAGATGGCCGTAGAGTCTAGTTGGTCCAGCCCTTCTGCAGATTGGGCTTGGCGCTATCCGTTCCATAGTCCGACTTGTTCTGGACCTTGGTTTCCGGAGTCACGGTCTGATAACCCCATCCCGGCTGTGGTTCGCAGTTCCAGCAAGGCGCGGTTCCAGTGAACTCACCCACTGTTGTGGTGACCACGCCACCTGTGACCGTCCCCGGGAATACACCACCGACCGGGCCACCGGTGTTCGTCGCCGAATTCGTCTCGATTCCCCGCTCGGTCGAGGGGGCCGGACGCTGACCAAGACCACCGAATCCCGCCAATTTCTCGTTACCACGGAACAGGTAGACTTCACGCACAAGCTTACGACCAGTCCCGTATACACCCTGTTCGGCCCGTTGATTGACTGGCTCCATGACCTGTACCGAAATGTCATCACCAGCATTCAACGCGCGGATCTGGTCAAGATTGGTCTTCTCGTCCAGGTATAGAGTGAGCGAAGACATCGCACCAGTTCCGGCGCGGCCTTCATCATGAGAACTGCCGCCCGTCTCCAGGTGAAGCTTTCCACCCGGGATATCGATGGCCAGCACGCGACCGAAAACCGTTTCCGGCTGAGAGAGACGCTCCATGAACGCGGTTCGGTCAAACGCTGCCGTGCGGCCGGAGTTGCCCGACACGTCTCCGACTGAGTTACCGACACCGAATCCTGATCCCGACGAGGACTGTGGCAAACGCTCTTGAGCGCCTGCAACACCAACGGAGCTGATGAAAAGCACCGCAGCTCCAAGTGCCAACACGTTACGCATGTGCTGCCTCCTTAGTGATTGGAATTGATAAGAGATTGATGATGGACGGCGATAAACTAAACGAGTCATACGTATTCCAAAGCAAATTCGGGCGAACTATAGGCTAAGCCCCACATCATGTCAAGATGTTTTCGGTCACGACATCCACTATATAGTGTTGTAGCAGATTCCAAAGCCCCATTCATTCGTGAGCGAACGCGTCCTGGAGAGTGGCTCTTCGCGTGGTGGTGGGTCAATGACATCAAAAGGACAGCTCCACTTCCTGTGATGTTGTGAGGCGAGGTTGATGGTGCCCAGAGGGAGGGTCGAACTCCCACTCTCTTGCGAGAACCGGATTTTGAGTCCGGCGCGTCTGCCAGTTCCGCCATCCGGGCACAGATCCCATCAACACACCGCTCCAGATCCCTAACTGATGTGCGAGCGAGGGGCAGCAGTTGTAACATGAACGAGGAAAAGTCGTCAACGGCGCGGCCCGCCCTTTTTTCCGGGTGGCTCCGGTGCTAGAATGCAATCTCAATAGAACGCGACGACTCGACAGACTTACGGAGGCAACCATGGCAGATGTGCAGTGTGTCACCTGCGGCCAGGCGGGCGAAGCAATCACGGATATGTTGTTCTTGGGAAAACTCGAAGCGGAGATCAAGGCCAAGGTCTGTAAGCCCTGCTGGAAGAAGTGGGAAGGGATGCGGGTCATGGTGATCAACGAGTATCAAGTCAATTTGGGTGACGAAAGTGGCCGCGAACTGGTCAAAAAACAAATGAAAGCCTTTCTGAAGCTGGGCGAACAAACCGACACGTCACAGCTCGATCAGAACTATCGGCCGGCCGGCACATAAATTCCGAGACTCGCCCGTGCTCGCCCCCAAATCTTCGTGCAGGCACACGGGCAAAACTCCATCTGCAGGAGGAGGACTTCCGTGCTTCGTTGACCGACCCGTCGCTGGCAGCTCTTGTCGGACCGGAACCCGGGCCTCGGCAACTCACATCGAGCCGACACCACTCTGAATTCATTGACACTCTGATTTCGGAAGTGCTAGAGTGCCCTATTCTTGAGGTTTTCAGCTGACATCGGGAAGGATACCCCCGCCGTGATTACACAAATGCGGGTAAAGGGTCTGATTTTCGACCCCTATAACAACGCCTATATAGTGGTGTTGCGCGACGAAGATAACTCGGACATGCTCCCGATCTGGGTAGGAAAATCAGAAGCGAGTGCCATCGGCTTGGCATTGGAAAGCGTCACCGCGCCGCGTCCCATGACGCACGATTTGATGAAATCGTTCCTCGATACCTTCGATGCCAAGATCATCAGCGTGGTCATCACGGACCTCAACGACAATACCTACTTCGCCACGATTCACTTGATGTACGAAGACTCCGAATATACGGTCGATTCCCGGCCCAGCGATGCGATCGCCCTGGCGCTGCGAAGCAGCGCCCCGATTTTCGCGAGCGAAAAGGTCATTAAGAAGCAGTCTTCTGAAGAGCTTGAGCAGTGGCTTGAAAACCTCAAGCCGGAAGATTTCGGGAAGCTGGATACGTAGTCATGGATGCCGCCAAGCAACAGGACGCCTCGTCGGAACTCGTGGCGCTCACAGTCAAGCAGGTGCTGGACGACGGCAACACCGATACACGCATCGTCGTGCTAAAGAGCGAGGAGGCCGGCGTCACCTTGCCGATTTGGGTCGGGTCAGCTGAGGGGAACGCGATTCGCCTGGCCATGGACCATGTGGTGACGCCTCGCCCCATGAGTCACGATTTGATCCGAAGCTTCGCAGATCACCTGGGCGTTCGAATTGAACGGGTCGTGATTACGGACGTCAAGAGCAGTACGTATTATGCCAGCATTGCGTTCGCCTCGAAGGGACTTCACCGGACCTTGGATGCCAGACCCAGCGATGCCATTGCCTTGGCACTGAGGGCCGGCTGTCCGATTTATGCCACACAGGATGTCCTGAACCGGCGCACCGCCGTGCATCTGGACGCGTGGATCAATAGACTCGATACCAATAATACAGAAACTCAACAGGCGTGAGGCCTGACACCTCACATTAGAATCTTATCGTGCAGGAGTAGATGGAGACCATGACAAAAACGTATCTCGAGAAACCCGCTAATGTGCAACGCAAATGGTACCTCGTGGACGCCGAGGGAAAGACGCTTGGCCGCCTCGCGGCCAAAGTCGCCACCGTGCTGCGAGGCAAGCATAAACCGACCTTTACTCCCCATGTCGACACAGGCGATCATGTCGTCATTGTCAACGCGGAGAAGGTCGTGCTCACCGGCAACAAGATGGAGAATAAGACCTACTCAACTCACAGTGGATTTCCCGGTGGATTGAAGACGCTCACCGCAGAGCACATTCACCGCAAGGACCCGACCAAACTGTTGACGAAGGCCATTGAGGGCATGTTGCCTAAGAACCCCCTCGGTAACCACATGGCCAAGAAATTGCGCGTGTACGCTGGCGCAGCGCACCCGCACCAAGCACAAAAACTAGAATCACTCGCATTGTGATTCTCATTCTTCGAAATCGATCAGTGAAGGAGACCGCCTGATATGGCAGCAATGACGCAGTACGCAACCGGAAAAAGAAAAAGCGCGATCGCGCGCGCATGGGTCACCGCAGCGGCGGGTGACATCGTCGTCAACGAGAAACCATTGGAGCAGGCGTTCCCCCGCCCGACCCTGCGGAATGTGATTCAGTTTCCGTTCGAGTTGGCCGGAGTAGCCGGCAAGTATTCCGTCCGCGCCACCGTCTATGGTGGTGGCCCAGCAGGCCAGGCCGGAGCACTCCGCCATGCCATCTCGAAAGCGCTGGTCATCATGAGCGCGGCCTTCCGCGGTCCCATCAAGAAGGAAGGCCTCCTGACCCGCGATTCTCGCGTGAAAGAACGGAAGAAGTACGGACAGAAGGGTGCCAGAAAGCGCTTCCAATACTCGAAGCGGTAACGATCGACTGGAGCGACAGGGTTCTAAAAGGGAAGGCTCCGCAGCCTTCCCTTTTTTATTGGCGCGCCCACACGGCGGGCAACAATGTGTGACGCGTCGGGAGGCGAAGATGGCATCGGTACGAGTTGCGGTAGCAGGGGCCAGCGGATATACCGGGGCCGAGTTGGTGCGGCTCCTCTCTCAACATCCTCATGTACAACTCACAGCAGTCACTTCAGAAAAGTCAGCCGGTGCGGCTATCTCTGCCGTGTATCCTCACCTGCAGGGAGTCGTGAAACTCTCATTCGAAGCGTTGGCGCCGGAAGCCCTGGCGGAGCGGGCCGATGTTCTGTTTCTTGCGCTCCCCCACACGAAATCCATGGGTCCCGTAGCAACCTGCATGAAAGCCGGCAAACGTGTCATCGATTTGAGTGCCGACTTCCGGCTCAAAGATTCCACCACATATGAAACCTGGTACCAGACTGCACATGCGCAACCCCATCTCATCAAGGAGGCCGTGTATGGCCTGCCGGAACTTCACCGGTCTGCCATCGCACAGGCCCGACTCGTGGCTTCGCCTGGATGTTACCCCACGGCCGCGATCCTGCAGCTGGCACCCTTGATTGCGCATGGATTAGTCGCGGCCGACAGCATTGTGATCGACGCAAAATCCGGCATCTCCGGTGCAGGACGGAGCCCTGCCCTACCCTATCACTTCCCCGAAGCGCATGAATCATTGGAGCCTTACAAGATCGGGCAGCATCGGCACATCCCAGAAATCGAGCAGGAACTCACCGGATTGGCGGGCACAAAGGGACGAACGGCTGAGACTGCACAGGGTCCCGTGACCGTGGCCTTCACACCACATCTGGTGCCGATGAATCGAGGTATCCTCAGCACCGCCTATGCGCGAATGAAGACACAGCCCGATGTTGCTGAGCTGCGGAATCTTTATCGGGAGTTTTACAAGGGCGAGCGCTTTGTGCGACTGCTCGAAGGAGCCATGCCGAATCCCCGCCACGTGCGAGGCGCCAACTATTGCGACATCGCTGTGCATACGGATCGTCGGGCCGGCTGGGTCGTCACTGTGTCGGCCATTGATAACCTGATTAAAGGAGCGGCCGGACAGGCCATTCAGGCGATGAACCTCATGCTGGGTTATCCGGAAGAAACCGGGTTGGTGGCGCCGGGCATCTACCCCTAGCACGCACATGCACGACCACCTCCTGGCGAGTCACTCTCACTTCACATAGGAAGAGCCATGAAGACAATTTCTGGAGGCGTGACTGCGCCAATCGGTTTTCGAGCCGCCGGAGTCTATAGCGGCATCAAAAAGAAAAAAAAGAAGCAACTCGACCTGGCCCTGCTCGTGTCGGACCAAGAAGGTCCCGTAGCCGGAGTCTTTACGAAGAATCACGTTGTCGCCGCGCCGGTCATCCTCGATCGACTGCATCTGAAGCGAGGCCTGGGCCGCGCATTTCTCGTCAACAGCGGGAACGCCAACGCCTGTACCGGACCGGAAGGCATGCAGGCAGCCAAGGAGATGGCGCAACTGGCGGCGACAGCTCTGAACTGCGCCACGCACACCATCTTTGTCGGTTCGACTGGAGTCATCGGACAGCCGCTTCCGATCGCATGCATCCGGGAAGCGCTGCCTGCGCTGGCCGCTCGCTTGACACGCCGGGGCGGATCCGAAGCGGCCTCGGCGATCATGACCACCGACCTCAAACCCAAACAAGTCGCCGTCCGTGCGTTACTCGGTGGAAAAATGGTGACTGTCGGCGGCATGGCCAAAGGCTCGGGCATGATTCATCCCAACATGGCCACGATGCTGGGATATGTGACCACCGATGCAGCCATCGGGCAACGCGCCCTTCAAGCAGCGCTTCGACAGGCGGTCGATCAATCCTTCAATTGCATCACGGTCGACGGCGACACGAGCACCAACGATACGGTGCTCTGCCTGGCAAACGGAATGGCAGGCAATCAGACACTCAAACCGGGATCGGCCGACTTCACACGCTTCTGCGCAATGCTTGAAGAGGTGTGCCGCACCTTGGCGCTAAAAATCTGCTGGGATGGCGAGGGTGTCACCAAAGTCGTACGGGTGGAAGTTACAGGAGCCGCTACGAACAAGGCCGCGAAACAACTCGCGCAAACGGTCGCGACCTCGAATCTTGTAAAAACCGCACTCTTCGGGGGCGATGCCAATTGGGGCCGCGTCATGGCCGCGCTCGGACGCGCCGGCGTGCCCATCGATCCCTCCCGCATCAGCCTGAAATTTGGAGGGATCCCGATGGTGCGCAAGGGACAAGGACTGGGGCGCGCAGCCGAACGGGCACTGACCAAGGTCTTCAAAGCCAAAGAGTTCACGATTCTCATCGATCTGGCCCAAGGCAAGGCCGGGGCACACATGTGGACCACGGATTTGTCCTACGAATATGTGCGAATCAACGCGAGTTATCGCTCGTAAGGGGCCACGCGCGGTTGCAAAATCTCGGCCACTATGCTAGCGTTCGTGCGTTTCGCGCAATGAACGGTTCGTCCCATTGTTCGCCGCGCGGCATTCAAAATCAGGGACAACTTATTTAAATCCGCACCAGCGTGATGCGCACGCTGCGCAGCCTGAGAATAAGGGGGACATCCCCCTCGCCGTGAGCTGTTGCCAGGCGCTCTGCAGGCTTCGGAGGGAGGTGAAGGTATGGGAGTAGTTGCGATTAAGGAATTACTGGAAGCCGGCGTCCATTTCGGGCACCAGACCAACCGTTGGAATCCGAAAATGAAGCGGTTTCTGTTCGGAGAACGTAACGGCGTCTACATTATCGACCTTCAACAAACGGTTGAACGCATGGAGCAGGCCTATGCCTTCGCTCGCGACACCGTGGCAGCCGGTGACTCCGTCCTGTTCGTCGGCACAAAGCGCCAAGCTGCTGAAATTCTGGAAGAAGAGGCCAAACGCGCCAACCAGTTCTATATCAACCAGCGCTGGCTGGGCGGCATGCTGACCAACTTCCAGACCATCCGCCGCAGCATCGACAAAATGAAGAAGATGGAAGCGACCCTCGCTGACCCGACTCATCAGGGCCACACGAAAAAAGAGCTCGGGCAGATGCAGAAGGAAGTCGTCAAACTGCAGAAGAACTTGTCCGGTATTCGCAACATGCGGGCCCTGCCCGGCGCCGTCTTCATTCTGGATACGCGCATCGAGCACATCGCCATCCTCGAGGCCAGCCGGTTGGAAATTCCCGTGATTGCGATCGTCGATTCAAACTGCGATCCGGATCACATTCAATATCCCATTCCCGGCAACGACGACGCGATTCGTTCCATCAAGCTGATTATCTCCAGAATTGCGGACGCCTGCCTCGAAGGCGCCCATCTGCGCACCCAGCAGGAAGAGACGGAATTCGCATCGGCACCGGCCGGCGGCGCGGCCAAACCTGCGCCCAAACTGGCCGGCGTGTCCGCATCCTAAGGGCCGCATCTCGCACGATGACATTGTTCTATTCGATTAACTGAGGAAGCCATGGCAAGTTTGAGCGAGCTGGTGAAAGAGTTGCGTGAAAAGACCGGGGCCGGCATTCTGGATTGCCAGAAAGCCTTAACCGAAAACGGAAACAGCATCGATAAAGCGATCGACTACCTTCGACAGAAGGGCTTGGCGGCAGCGCAGAAAAAGGCCGGACGGGAAACCAACCAGGGCTTGATCCACGCGTACATCCATGCCGGCGGAAAAATCGGCGTACTCATCGAAGTGAACTGCGAAACCGATTTCGTGGCGCGCAATGAGCAATTTAAGGCCTTCGTCAACGATCTCGCCCTGCAGGTGGCGGCCGCAAGTCCCTCCTACGTAAGGCGGGAAGAAATCGCCGCCGATGTGGTGGCGAAGGAACGAAGCATTTACGAAGGGCAAGCCAAGGAACTGGGGAAGCCGCCGGCCGCCTGGCCGAAAATCGTCGAAGGCAAACTCGAAAAGTTCTATCAAGAGAATTGCTTGCTCGAACAGGGGTTCATCAAGGATCCGTCCGTCGTGATCAAGGATCTCCTGGCGCAACAAATTGCTACCATCGGCGAGAACATGAACATCCGCCGATTTACACGATTCCAATTAGGCCAAGCATGAGTTCTGCTCATTACCGCCGCATCCTGCTGAAAGTCAGCGGAGAAATGCTGGCCGGTGAGCAGGGCTATGGCATCCAACCCTCGATTCTCGAAGGTCTGGCGGAAGAAATTGCCGACGTCGTCGCGATGGACGTCGAAGTCGCCGTCGTCATCGGCGGCGGCAATATCTTCCGCGGCCTGGCCGCCAGCGCCCGCGGTATGGAGCGCGCCTCCGCCGACTACATGGGTATGCTTGCCACCGTACTCAATGCGCTCGCACTTCAGAACGCGCTGGAAGGCCGCGGCGTGAGCACTCGTGTCCAATCCGCGATCGAAATGCGTCAGCTGGCCGAAGGCTATATTCGGCGGCGCGCCATCCGTCACTTGGAAAAGAAACGCGTGGTGATCTTTGCCGGAGGTACGGGGAACCCCTATTTCTCCACCGACACCGCTGCGTCGCTCAGGGCGATGGAAATCGGTGCGCAGGTCATCATGAAAGGCACCAAGGTCGACGGCATCTACGACAGCGATCCGGTCAAAAATCCACAAGCCAAAAAATACAACGAGATTCCTTTTCTCTCGATTCTCACCCAGAATCTCAAAGTCATGGACTCAACCGCCATCAGCTTGTGCATGGACAACCGATTGCCGTTGATCGTCTTCAACTTGAAAGAAAAGGGCAACTTCAAACGTGTCGTCCAGGGAGATTCCATCGGAACCCTGGTCACCGTGGAAAGCCGCTAAGGGAGAGGCTGATGTCGACGGCGCAGGAAGTCAAACACCGGGTTACCGAAAAGATGGATCACGCGATCGAGCATTTGAAACGTGACTTGGCGGGAATCCGCACCGGTCGCGCGTCGGTGGCTCTCCTCGACGGCATCAAAGTCGATTATTACGGCACACTGACCCCGTTGAAACAGGTGGCGAACGTGGCGACGCCGGAGGCCCGCCTCATCACGATTCAACCGTGGGAACAGAACCTGATCCGGGAAGTTGAAAAGGCGATTCAAACCTCCGACCTGGGACTGACGCCCTCGAACGACGGCAAAATGATCCGCATTCCCCTTCCTCCGCTGACCGAAGAGCGCCGCAAGGATCTCATTAAGGTCTGTAAAAAGCACGGCGAAGAAATGAAGGTACAGATTCGCGGCTTTCGGCGGGACGGAAATGAGGAATTGAAGAAATTGCAGAAAGACGCCAAGCTCACCGAAGACGAGCTGCGAAAGTCGGAAACAGAGATCCAAAAATTCACCGACCAGTATGTGCAGAAAATCGACGACATGATGAAGAAAAAAGAAGGCGAAATTCTGGAAGTCTAGCGCCCCAATTCTGTTGTCAGACACTGCGTGTACCAGCCGTCCGAATCCTCCCCAACTTCAGCCTCCGTTGATCTGACTGCTCTCGCACAGAATGTTGCCCATGTGCGCCGTCTGGCGCCGCATGCCGAGATGCTGGCCGTCGTCAAGGCTAATGCCTACGGACATGGCGCGGTCGAGATTACTCGCGCACTGCAACAACTGGCCGTCCACCGGTTCGGCGTAGCCACGGTGGACGAAGGCGTTGCGCTTCGCCAAGCCGGCATCCGTGATGCCATCGTCGTCTTAGGCGCGACCATGCCCGCGCAATTTTCTGACCTCGCCGCCCACCGGTTGACTCCCGTTCTCTATCGTGCCGACTTGGTCCAAACATTTGCCGCCGCCGTCGAACCAAGCGCGACACCCTACCCCGTTCACATCAAAATCGAAACCGGGATGGGACGATTGGGTGTGCTGCCGCACGAACTGCCCGATCTTCTTTCCAAGCCTGAATTCCGCGCGCCGCTGCGCCTCGAAGGCCTCATGACGCATCTTGCTGATGCCGACAATCAGCATGTCGAGCACACGGAAAACCAACTCGCGCGATTTCAGCAGGTCCTCCATCTCGTACAGGAACACGGCCTCGCAATTCCTTTGATTCATGTCGCCAATAGCGCCGGCATCATTAAATTTCCCACCAGCCAGCACTCACTCGTACGGCCCGGCATCATGTTGTACGGATACCATACCCTCCCGAACGACTCGACGAATCCCGAATTGCAGCCGATCCTCACGTGGAAGACGACTATCGCTCATATGCATACAATTGCAGCGGGAGGCGGCGTCAGTTACAACCGGACCTTCATCGCATCGCGGCAGACGCGCGTGGCGGTGTTACCGGTCGGGTATGCAGACGGGTACAACCGGTTGCTCTCGAATCGTGGACAGGTGTTGATCGGCGGACAACGGGTGCCGGTGATCGGACGAGTGTGCATGGATATGACGATGGTCGATGTTACGGACGTACGTAGCGCTACTATCGGAGACGAAGCAATCCTGATTGGACAACAGGGCTCCGAGCGGATCACTGCGGCTGACCTGGCCGCCTGGCAACAGACCATTCCCTATGAGATTCTCTGCGCCATCGGTCCCCGCGTGCCGCGCCGTTATCTGTCGCTCGTCTCACCCGCCGATGATGCGCGGTAACACCCCTGAAGGCAACGCCGCCACAACCGCCCTCAGCCGCAGTCACACGGCACCCTCTTGCCTTCCCCGCCCCGGTTCCCTCATAGTCCATACGTAGTCTGGGGAGCGCAGTCTGATCACGATTCGATCTCTCACAAACGGCATGAGGAAACACCCATGACTCGCTGGATCCCGTTGACGCAGCGCCTCCTGATTCGATGGTGCGCGGTCACCCTGCTTGTTATCCCTGTCAGCTCGGCTATAGCAGCAACCGCTCAGGCGCCAGGACAAACCGGAACGCCACCGTCAGCCATGACCATCCATATCCCGATCCCGGTGACACCACTCGCTGAGCTATATGGGAACTTGTCTCAGCAACTTGCGACACAGCAAAACCGCGGTCACGACTGGATCACCTTGGGAGGCGGAAGCGGTTTTCTCAAATACCGGCTCTGGCCTCACGAACAGGGCTCGACCACAGCGGAAGACCGACTGCTGTCTCACAGCACCGTGCCGTTCGGGGTGGAGTATGGCAAGCACATCAAAGGGTCCATCACCAAAATTGCCGAATGCGGACAGCGCGATGCCTCCGCAGGAACGGGACGACTGTCGGTCACAGTGGCCACGATGTTCAAGCAGGGCCGCAGCTATACGATACTTCCCACCAGCCAGGTCAGCGCCGTGCAATCTACCCAATCGTGCCTGTTGTCCGAGCAGGGCGTGGACGCAAGCCCACTGATGGCGCAAGTCTACCGAAGTGATTTACAGGAGGTGCTGCCCGCAATCGATCGCAAAGCATCCGGCCTCGTTACCATCAAACCGGCGGTCGCGCGTATCTGGAACGATCTCCAGGAGCCATTGCTGCTGGATGAGACAGAGCAGCTCTGGCTCGCATTGAACCCTGAAAGCACCGCCATGGCCGGAGTCGCGCCGCTATCCGGTGGTCCCGCAGCGGGCTATGGTGTCATCGCAAGGCCCACGGTCGTGCGAGGCGCTAAACCCATCCCGCGCCCTCTGCCGTTGCCCGAACCGCAGGATCGCTTTCATGATGACGGCTTTCATGTCAATTTTGCATTGCAGGTGCCCATCGAAGAAGCGAATCAACGGTTGCGGGAAGCGGTCATCGGACAGGAATGGTCGTTGGGCGTCGGGACGATCAAGATCGTCAACGCGACGCTCTATCCACTGGGTAATCAGGTGGGAGTCGAATTGATTCTTCGAGGACTATTGCCGCTGACCCTGCGCCTCAAGGGAACACCGGCCTATGACGAATCGGCGGGACGCATCCTCTTCCGGGAAGTCGATTACACCATCAAGGAACGCACCCCCGCCACAGACCTGGCGGAAGAATGGCTGCATGAACCGCTGCGAGAGGAATTGGCCGGCAGACTGACCTTGCCGATCCGGGAAGAATTAGACGTGATGCGGCAGGCGCTCGAGAAGGGGCTCAACCGTGAGATGAGCGGTGGCCGGTTGCGCGGCACGGTCAAACACTTGTCACTGGAAGACCTTGGGGTTCAGGCCGCCAGTCTCTCGGTCCGCTTCAAGACCGAAGGCACGCTGCGCTACGACGCCCGCCCCGACGTCGTCGCGCCGTAATTGGACACTACACCTTCAGCTTTCGTTTCAACTGCGTTTGCACACTCGATACCTTGCTGTCCAACCGTCCCTTCGGCCCCTTGCGATAGTCGATCTTGATGCTGCAGGACACGCGATTACAATCCTTGCGCATGCGCAGGTAGCACTTCTTGACGACCGCCATGACCTCGTCCCACTCCCCTTCCAGCACCGTGCCCATCGGATTCAATCGATAGGCCACTCCGCTTTTGTCGATGATATCGAGGGAGCGCGCGACATACTTGCTCACACTCTCGCCCTTGCCCAGCGGCGACATGCTGAATTCCAATAACACCATGTCTCTGTCCATCCTTCCTATGGCGTCGCCGGTGATGCGGCGGCCTGCTGTTTGGCACGATGCTCAGCCCAGACCTTCGGATACTGCACCTTCCCCAACAGGCGAAATCCGTCCAGTGCTTCGCGCAAGAGCGCGCGGCGTTTCTCGGCATCCGGCTCATTCGCCTTCGCTTGCTCACGAAGGTCGGCAAGCCAATCGACGAAGGCCGCAAATTCGCTATCGAGAATCCGCTCCAGATCTTCTTTCATGAATCCCGACAAAGCCGGCGCCTGGCCGCTCGAGCTGATCGCCACGCGAACATGCCCCGAACTGACCACCGCCGGCATCACAACATTCGAGACATCGGGCTGATCGACGGACCAGAGCAGGAATTTCTGTTCACGAGCCAACCGGATCAGTGAGTGCGCGAGTTCGCGATCATCCCGCAAGGTATTCAGGACCAGAATGACGCTCTCCAGATCGTTGGCGCGAAAGTGCCTTCCGCGGTGGATGATTTTCGCGGACGCAGCGAGTTTACGGAGTGCTTCGTGGAGCGTGGGACTGACGACCGTCACTTTGGCACCGGCATCCAATAACCGCTGCGCCTTATCTGCCGCCTCTTCATTGCCCCCGATGACCAGCACCGGCCATCCACGCACATCAAGTGAAATTTGAAACCCAGGATTTGCCGCCATGATAATCGTCCTCCCAGAAACCCACGACAACGTAAAGCCGTATCATACAACAGGCGATTTCGCAGGGTAAACCGGCTCCGCCATTCCCCTTTACGCCGGGAGCTGGGTATAATGCGCCCGCAACGGAAGGCAAGAGCCCCAGGGTTCGTGACGGGTTATCAAAGGAGTCTATCGTGGCTGGATATACAGGACGGTCCCTGGTCATGGCCGGCGGGATCATCGGGATTGCAGCGCTAGCGGCCTACTTCGGCGTCGCGCATATCGGAGAACCGGACCAGGGCGGCGGATCAATTGCCGGACAGGTACAGATTGCGCCGAATCTCGCCGACCAGGTCAAACCAACAGACGTGCTGTTTGTGATCGTGCGACGCCCCACCGGGCCCCCAAGGCCAATCGCGGCCAAGCGCTTTGACGGACCGAAATTCCCGGTACAGTTCGAAATTACGAACGAGGATGTGATGGTGAAGGGCAGCGAGCTCAAGGGGATGGTCGATGTGATCGCGCGCCTCGATCGAGACGGCCAGGCCGGGCAACCCCAACCGGGAGATATGGAAGGGCGCTATGCGAAAAACCCGACCCTGCCCGGCGGGCGCGATCTCACGATTACGATCGATAAGGTGTATTAACGACCGGCGAACATACCCGAGCCTCAGCGAAGGAGAACGAGGCTGGCAGAACAGGACAGGAACCACACGTCATCGAGTGAGTGCGGCATTGAGGCATCAGTCCATCACGAGTCAGTAGGCGGCTACGTCTCAGGCGGATCGGCATCCAACTCGAGATTCCAGTAGAGATAGTCCCGCCAACTTTCCGGCGTGTTCCGGATCCCGATGGTGATTGTCACGGTGGGGCTCCAGCGAGGCTTCACCGGCTTTTTCGTCAGGCGCATGTTGGCCTCTTCCGGCGTCCGTCCGCTTTTCCGATTGTTACAACGCCAGCACGCCGTCACGATGTTTTCCCAGGTCTTGCGTCCACCTTTCGCAATGGGCACCACATGGTCGAAGGTCAGTTCCTCTGTGCGGAACTTGTGCCGGCAGTATTGGCAGCAATACCCGTCGCGGGTGAAAATATTGATGCGAGAGAACTTCACCGCGCGATGGCTGTCCTTCAGCTTGACCAGCTTCAGGAGCCGCATCACCGAAGGCAGTTTAATCGAGATCGAGATACCGTGGATTTGGCGGTCGTAGACTTCGAGGACTTCGACCTTCCCCTGCCAGAGCAAGGTAATGGCCTTCTGCCAATGCAGGACACGCAGCGGTTCATAGGTGGAGTTGAGCAACAAGGTCATTTCCATAGTGGCTCCGGCGATCTCCTATGAGTGCACTATTTCAAGAATAGCAAAATGACGGCGCTGTTACACCCTTCCCTGAATGTTCCCGTTCAATCTATGCCATATGCAGCCAATGAAATCAAGCGCTTAGACAATACCGTTCACGATGTCACACAATATTGAGACGGCCTGTACCCCGCTGTAACCTGGAGAGGACTCTTATGGATTCGAAGCCCAACTATATCACCGTCGCCCAGGTGGACCAGGTTCCTCCAGGCACCTGTCGCACAGTTGAAGTCGAGGGAATTTTTCTCGCCCTCTGCAATGTCGCCGGAACCTTTCATGTCGTCGATAATACATGCCCGCACGCAGGGGGACCGCTGGGCGAAGGATGCATGGATGGTGAACTGGTCGAATGCCCCTGGCACGGG
>JAEURX010000009.1 GCA_016788885.1 Nitrospira sp.
GGCGGCCATCATCAATCGCGAATTTTTGGAATAGCCGGAGGGTCTTGGGCACATGACTGGTCGAGAGACGATGTCGTCATTCAAGTTAGGGCTGAGCATTCTCTGGCCTGCCTGTTGGACCGCGTTGCCGCTCAAGATGGCATTCGCCATGTTGTTCATGGCGATGGGGACGATCCACCTGGAGACCAAGCTCGGCATCACGTTTCTGATGCTGTTGATGAGTCCCGTGAGCGTGTTCGCCTTCTTCTTGATTACGCTGGTCACGGGCTTTCATTTCGGAGAGGGCATCGGCCTTCCCCTCGTGTTTCTCGTCTCCATTCCAATTGATATCTGGGCGATTGGTCTGGTGTCGCGCACCGTGTTTCTGGAACGGCTACGTCTGGAACCCCCGGATTCCCTCGGGGTCGGCCTCTGGGTTCGATTCGCCGGCGCCGGTGCGATTTATCTTCCGCTCCTGTGGGTGATCGAAAGCGGCGCTACCGATTTGGCCCGATCCATCACGAAATCCATCCTGGATCTCGAGATGCTGAAGGGGTTGCCGGTAGCCGAACGAATTGGTCTGGAATTTACCGCGTGGGGTAGCGCTTCGTTAGTCGTCTTGATCGCGCTGACCTACGTTGGCCTGATCATTCTCGGGAAACTTGTGGAAGGTCGGACGGCCGGTGCTCAACCTGCGTCGGATACCTATCAAGAACTCATTTGGCGGTGGGATATGTTCCGTGTGCCCACCGATCAAAGTCTGATGCTGACCGCTTTCACGGGTGCCGGTGCAGTGTTGAGCGTGGTGTTCTGGATGGTATTGCCCGTCTCCACGCCGCATCCCCATGAATGTTGTAAGCCGGCGGCTGTGGCGATCGCGCCCCCCTTCGATCCTCAGAAATCCCTGACCAAAGATGAAAAAGCGTTCAAGGACGCAGAGGTGAAGATTGCCGCGCTTGAGCAGAAGACCGCTGAAGACGAGAAGGACAAGCAAAAGGGCGGAAAGGATAAAGCCGGTGTCAAAGAAGGAGCCGCAAAGAGTGAGGTCAAGGCTCCGCAACCAGCAGCCGGAAAACCGGCAGGGAGCAAGTGACATCATGGCGAACGACGAGGTGACAACAATGATGAACCATGGGCGGACTATTGGAAATCAGGTGCGCCAAATGGCGGGGCGAATCGCGTTACTCGCGGGATGCGCAGCAGTGCTCGGATGGATGGGAATGCCGGACATGGCCATGGCCCAGGACGCAGCCGCGCAAGCTCCGACCGCCTATCGGGACATCCCGTATGTCGGCAGCCGCAACCTCGTCTGGATCATCGCGCAGCTACACCTTCTCCTCGCAGGGTTTGTGCTTGGCGTGCCGATTTTCGCCTGGCTGTGCGAAGTGGTGGGCTATAAGTCCGGCGATAAGCGCTACGACAAGTTGGCCAAAGAGTTTACCAAGCTGCTCACCTCGTCCTATGCCACGACCGCCCTGTTCGGTGGCATCCTGCTGTTTCTCCTGATCGGCTTCTATCCGAAGTTGATGGCCTATTTGACCGACATTTTCTTCCCCTCTTTCCTCGTCTATTGCGGGCTCTTCCTCGTGGAAACTGCCACGTTGTACCTCTATTGGTACGGTTGGGACGCGATGTCCGAGGGGAATGGAAAGAAGTTCCACATTTTCTTGGGCTTCCTGCTCAATGTCTTTGCCTTCTTCATCATGATCGTGCCCAACTCCTGGGCCACGTTCCAAGCCAGCCCGGTCGTCATCGCCGAAGGAACTGATTTCGAACGCGCCTGGGCCGCGACCTGGAACCCGACCTGGTGGCCGGTGAACATCCATCGCATCATCGCGAACGTGGTGCTGGGAGGATACATCTGCGGAGCCTATGCCGGTATCCGATACCTGTCGGCTAAGAGTACCGAGGAACGTTACCACTATGACTGGATGGGCTACGTTGGCAACTTCATCGGCGTCTTCGGTTTGTTGCCCTTGCCCTTCGCTGGTTATTGGTTGATGCGCGAAATCTATCAGTACAACCAACAGATGGGTATCACCCTCATGGGCGGATTCCTTTCCTGGTTGTTCATCCTACAGGCCATGTTGATCGGGGTACTCTTCCTCGGATCCAACTATTATTTCTGGATGGGTATTACCCATCGAATACCAGGATCCGAAGGCCAGTATCGCAAGCCGATCATGGCCATGTTGATCATCCTGTTGATGTGTCTCGCCGTCTGGATGACGCCGCACTCTCTCGTGGCCAGTCTGGAAGAGGCCCAGAAGATGGGCGGGACCCACCATCCGCTGCTCGGCGTCTTCGGCGTCATGTCGGCCAAAATGACGGTGTCGAACCTGATGGTGCTCGTCACGTTCATGAGCTTCATCATGTATTGGCGTGCAGGCAAAGAAGACACGGCGGGATGGGCGAAGGTCGCGAAATCGGTCATGGGTGCCGTACTCGTGCTGGCTGGACTCGCGGTGATCGTCCTCGGTGTCTGGGGCTACTTTGTCCCGGCCATCATTCGCATCAATTACTTCTCTACATCTCAAGTGGGTATCGTCATCTTCGTCATGTTGACCATCACACCCTTGACCGCTTTGCTGCTCAAAAGTGCCAAGACCACCACGGAAATGGTGTGGGGGAGAATGCCTCCTCGTGCCGGCTATTCGCTGGTCTTGAACGCGGTCATGGTCATTCTGTTGATGACGCTGATGGGGTATGCCCGCTCCTCATCGCGCGTCCATTGGCATGTGTATGGTGTCATGCGTGACTCATCTCAGTATGCGTTTTCACCTGCCCTTGGGTATGCCGCGACATTGATGGCCCTGTGTACATTCCTGTTCTGTATGTTGGTCGCTTTCATTTTCTGGGTCGCGACGATGGGTGACAAAGCCAAGGCTGCTGCCAGTGCGAAAAGCGCGGCTGAAGCCGGAGGCATCCCTGCCATGGCGGGTGGGTCGCCGGCATTGGACGTCCCTGCAACCGAGGCGTCCGAGGGACAGCGTCCGGTCTGATCGGATAGACGAGTTCCTCTGACCCGCGGAGGAAACCGTGATCATTATCCTTTGTTGAGGACTTATGAGCGAAGTAGTCAAACTGCAGCTAATCGGTCTGTGTGTCGTCGGGATCGGAACCGTCATCCTCTTGTTCATCAAGGGGCAATTTCTCCGGGTGATCGGGTTTGTCGCGATCGTGTTGGGGTTATTTGCCTTGGTCGCGTTGGCCGTCCCGCAGATGGCTTCGCTACCCCCGGCCGAAGAAAGCATCAATATCGCGGACATCAAAACTCCGACGGACATGGCGACAATCGGGCAAAAGATATTTTTCAGCAAAGGCCAATGCGCGCTCTGCCATTCCATTGGTCCGAGTGAATCGGCTCGCTGCCCGGACCTCAAAGGTATCGGTGCGAAGCTGTCCCGTGAGTTTATTTTCGAGAGCCTGACGGAACCGCAAGCCTACCTCTATTTGGACTATCGCCACGAAGGCGTGCCAAAGGAATATCCGGCTCGCATGCCGTACATCAATAAGAACCCGATCGGCCTGTCCAAGAATGAAATTCTTTCGATTATCGCGTTCCTGCAGCAAATGAGCGGCGAACCGATCAGCGTGAGCCCTGCGGAGTTGGACCTTCCCCGTGCCACCCCGGCACCGGTGAAGGCTGCGGATGCCGGTACCCTTGCTGTGGCGCAGGCACGATAAGTTATCGACGGTGAAGTAGAGGAGGAAGGTATGGGAGGCGTATTTGTCAGACCAATCATACTCACGGTCTGTATCTATTTGTTCCTGAAATTCATTGTTCCGGTCTTGCCGCATAGTGCGCCGTTGCCTTCAAGCTTGATTTTTCTGTACCTGATGCTGGTGATGTCAGGTTCGGTGCTGTTTGCCACGTTGAGTGGCGAATCCAAGGACGCATTCTTTCAGCCGATTCTCCGTTTCCTGACAGGGGAAAGCGGTGGCGCACTCAGCAGCGCCCGCTATCTCGTGCTGGCGCTGTTTCCCATCCTCGTGGGATGGCAGACCTATGGCAGCACGGCTTCGAGTGATGCACCCCCGGGTGAGAATCGCACGATTCACCCCGCTCCTCCCGGCGAATACACCGGACTCTCCAATCCGGTACCGAAGACGCCGGAGAATATTATGTATGGGAAAGGTTTGTATGCCTCGCGTTGCGCGCCCTGCCACGGCAATTTCGATGGCAAGGGGTTCGCGGCCGCAGGATTTACGCCACCGCCGGCGAACTTTAAGGACCCGACGACGATCGCCATGCTGCAAGAAAGCTATCTGTTCTGGCGGATCAAGAAGGGCGGCGTCGGCCTTCCTGTCGAAGGCATGCCATGGAAAACGGCCATGCCGCGATGGGAACTTGAAATGTCCGATGAGGACATCTGGAAAGTCATTATGGGCGAATATGACGGAGCCGGACAGAAACCTAGAACCTGGGACGAGTCCGAGTAATTTCTCCGATCAGAGATTGCTGAGCAATTAAGGGGAACGTATGGCACGAGTGAGGAGAGTAGGAAAGAGATGGTGGGTTGGAGCCGTCGGCCTTTTAGGGCTGTGCGTGGCTGCTGAAGTGCAGCCTGCCTATAGTCAGCAAAGCGTCGCAGTGCGCGCGGGACTTGTGAAGGGCTCCCTTCCGGCCGATGATCCCACGGCAGCAGCATGGGCTACTGCCTCCGTGTCTGAATTCCCCATGTCTCCTCAGGTCCATTGGCCGGTCAGAATCACGGAGGTGACCGCGAAAACTGTCAAGGTTCGAGGCCTCCACGATGGAACCACGGTCGCCATCATGCTCGAATATTCGGATCCCTCTGAAGATCCCGATGATGCGGCTGCGTTGGAGTTCATGGTGGGTGATACCAAGGCCCACTTCGCTCACGGTCAGCCGATGGCGCAGGTCGAGGGTGGCCCGGTCAATATCTGGTACTGGAAGAATAAAGACGGGAAAGGTTCGGACCTAGGCGCGAAGGGATTCGGCACGCTCAAGCCACATAGTCATCAGGACGTCAAGGCCAAGGGCGTCTACCAGGGCGGCGTGTGGAAGGTCGTTTTCTCGCGGCCGTTGAGCACGGAGCATGTGGCGGAAGATACCCAATTCAAGCCAGGAGAATTTGGCAGCATCGCCTTCGCTGTCTGGGACGGCAAAAAGATGGAGAGCGGCCAGCCGAAAGAAAAGGGTTCTGAAAAAGCGATTTCATCCTGGTGGTATTTCCGTGCCGATGCACCACCGGACTATTCCCCGTACCTGTACGCATTACTCGCGGTGGGCCTCGCGCTGGGCTTCGAGATGGCTCTCGTGAGACGTTTAAAGAAAGGGTCGTGAGCATGAGGGCGTGGCGAAGAATACGCGTCTTTGGAGCAGTCGTCGGGGTAGTGGGCCTCTCGGGCCTCATCGGTGCGGGTTGTTCGATGATGCAGAGTGAACAGGCCGCTAAGGGCAAGAAGCTCTACGCGCACTATTGCATGCATTGCCACGGCGAAACCGGCAAGCAGAATGAAGGGTTCAACTGGTCCTCAATGACCGACCCGAAACCAAAAGACCTCTCCAACAAGTCGGAAATGGGCACGTTCAAGGACGAGGATATCTTCAACACGATCTCTCGTGACATGAAGGATACGAGCCCGAACGGCGACAAGATCGGCGACGATGAATTTGCTGTGCCGACCATGCCGACCTTCAAGTACACGCTGTCAGAGGAAGAGATCTGGGGCATCGTCGGATATGTGCGTTCCTTGCACGGCAAGAAGTTAGAGTTTAACGTCGAGGGTCGTAAGAAAGAGCTCCAAGAGGCCAAGCAATCTGCCGAGCAAAAGTATAAAGAGGCGGAACGTTTGGAGCAGGAAGCCGAAAAGAAGGCCAGCGACGAAGCCGACAAGAAGGGTGTGGAAGTCGACGATAATGCCTATGCCAAGGAAATGCAGGCGATGGGGCAGGCCAAGAAGGACCTGGACCAGGCTACAGCTGCAATGGCGAATTTTACCACCAGGCCTGGCAAGGGCGTGAACATTGCCCGCCCCGATTTGAACATGAAGCCGGATGCGGCTGCAAAACTCGTCGAAGTCGGCAAGCAGATTTATGTGACCAAGTATGGATGCAATGGATGCCACAAGATCGGCGAAGAGGGTGGTAAGGTTGGCCCTGCGTTAGATCGCGCAGGCTATCGATTGAATCCGACGTGGGTGTATCGGTGGCTGCGGAATCCGCAGGCCATGAAGCCGGATACCCGTATGCCGAGCCTGGGCCTCAATGATGCGGATGCCAAAGCGGTTGCCCTCTACCTGAAAACGCTGCGTGCACCGAAGCCGGATAAGCCGTTAGGCAAGGTGAGCGAAGAGTAGATTACGGAGTCGTCCCGAGCGTACCGATCCACAGTGCAATGAGGATTGTGGCTCCGACGTACACGTGCTGGTAAAACATTTCGAACGCTGTGTGCGGCGCGAGGGGCAACCGTAAGCGCCGCACCTGCCGAAGAAAAAATCCTCCAAGCAGGGCTACGATCACATAGTAGCCGATTCCCAGGCCTGATACGTACCCGGCCGCAATCAAACATCCCGTCATTCCCGTGAGGAAGAGTCCGACGGCCAGCGGGACCGCAGCGCCGAAGAGAAGCGCGGACGATTTCACGCCAATCCGCTGGTCATCCTCACGGTCTTGCAACGCGTAGATCGTGTCGTAGGCGACTGCCCAACAGATGGTTGCGCCGAAAAGCCACCAGGCTTGTACATCGATGGTGGCCCGCGAGGCAGCCCATGCCATGATCGCACCCCAGCCGAAGGCGATGCCCAAGACTGCCTGTGGCATGTGAATCCACCGTTTGCAAAACGGGTAGATGGCCGCCAGAAATAACGCGATCGGACTGAGTCCGATGGTCAACCAATTCAGCGGGAAGACGAGCGCTGCCGCCATCAACGCCAGACTACTGGTCACTATCAGGGCATGTCCCAGCGTTAATCTGCCGGCGGCCAAGGGCCGTGCGCTGGTGCGTGCCACGTGTTTGTCGAAATTGCGATCGGCCACGTCGTTGATCACGACGCCGAGACTCCGCATGACAAAGGATCCGAGCGCGAAGATGCCGACCAACCAGAGCGGCGGTCGACCGTGATTGGCGAGAACCAACGCCCACAGGCTCGGCCACATCAAGAGCCAGGTGCCTGACTGGTTGTTGAGACGGATCAGGTCGGCGACGGCGCTCCATGTCCAGGCAGGCGAGTCGCGTTCGGTTGACTGGTTGGCGGAGATCACGCGCTGGACCTTAACGGAGCACAAGGAACCTGTCAACGAGACCCCTCAGCGGTTGTCATGTCTTTGCCAGATTGGGTATAACAAACTATCGTGCAGCGATTGAGAGGCGGTTGGATCAGTGGTCGCAGGTGGCGGTCTTCCCGGTGTGCTCTTGCGGCGCTCATGGCGGCGGTGCTTGTCT